>JAISVD010000099.1 GCA_031271875.1 Spirochaetaceae bacterium
AGGGAGTATCTCGAAGCGGGCTGCGATGTGATTACCGCCAATACCTTCGGCGCGAACCCGCTCAAGCTTGCCGGTTCGGGTTACAAAACCGAAGAAGTTATAAAAGCCGCCGTAGAAATCGCCCGGCAGGCGGCGGAAACTAGTTCCGCTGCGAAATCGAGTTCCGTACCGGGTAAAAAATACGTTGCCCTCGATATGGGCCCGACGGGAAAACTCCTTGAACCCATGGGGACGCTCTCCTTTGATGACGCTTATGAGTCGTTCAGGAGATGCGCCGTCGCCGGGGAGGAAGCAGGGGCGGACCTGGTCATCATCGAAACCATGAGCGACCTGTATGAAACAAAAGCCGCCGTTCTCGCGGTCAGGGAAAATACCCGGCTCCCGGTGATAGCCTGCGTGACATTTCAGGACAATGGCAGAATGCTCACAGGCGCCGATGCCCTCACCGCGGTGACGGTTCTGGAGTCCTTCGGGGCCGATGCGGTGGGGTTTAACTGCGTCGGCGACCTCTCCCTGGCTCAGGAACTGGCGGAAACCTTTCTCCGTTATGCCCGGGTTCCGGTTATTGTCCAGCCGAACGCAGGTATCCCGGTTCTTGAAAACGGAAAAACGGTTTTCAGGATATCCCCCGCCGAATTCGCTTCGGCGATGCAGTCGCTGGCAGCCGCCGGTGTCCGGATTACGGGAGGCTGCTGCGGGACAACCCCTGAGCATATCGCCGAAGTGATCAGGCATTGCCGGGAAACGGTTCTGTCCGCTCTTCCGCCTCTTCCTGCAGGGGGCCGTCCTGAGGGAACACGGATCAGTTCCTTCTGCCGGACGGAAACAATAGGCGGCAGGGCAGGGACAGGAGACGGCCCCCGGATTATCGGGGAGCGCATCAATCCCACCGGCAAAAAGCGGCTCAAGCAGGCCCTCTCGGACGGGGATATGCAGTATATTCTGAACGAAGGAGCGGTCCAGGTTGAAGCGGGTGCCCATATTCTGGATGTGAACGTGGGGCTTCCCGGCACCGACGAGGCCGCTCTCATGGTCGGCGCGGTCAGGGAACTCCAGCGGGCGCTGCCGGTTCCGCTTCAGCTCGATTCAAGCGATCCCGCAGTGCTGGAGCGGGGACTCCGGTACTATAACGGCAAGGCGCTGGTCAATTCGGTGAACGGGAAACGCTCCTCGATGGACGCTGTCTTTCCGCTCATCAGAAAATACGGCGGCGCGGTAATCGCCCTCGCCCTGGACGAAACCGGTATCCCCGATACCGCTGCGGGAAGGCTCGCCATAGCCCGCCGTATTCTGGGCCGCGCCCTTGAGTACGGCATCTCTCCTTCGGATATCATCGTCGATCCTCTGACCCTGACGGTCAGCTCCAATCAGGATGAAGCGAAAGTGACCCTTGAAGCTGTACGCATGATAAAGGCGGAACTGGGGCTGCCCACTGTTCTGGGGGTGTCGAATATCTCGTTCGGTCTTCCCCAGCGGGAACTTATAACGAGTACTTTCCTCGCCCTTGCCCTGGAGGCGGGGCTTGACGCCTGTATCATCAACCCCTGTTCGGCGCAGATAATGGGGAGCTGGTATTCCTGGCGGGTGCTGGCGGGGTATGATCGGAACAGCCTCACTTACATTGAAAAGTACACCGGCGCGGCGGTAACCGCCGTGGAAACCGCACCGGCCGCCCCGAAAGCGCCGGAGCAGGAAAAAAAAGCCTCCGGTGTTCCGTCTTCAAAGGATGAGACTCCTCCTTCCGGGCCGGAATCGGAACTCCGCCGTCTTATTGTCGGCGGGTTCAGGGAGCAGTCGTCCGCTGTCACCGGGGAGCTGCTCAAGAAATACAGCCCTGTGGAGATAATCGACCGCCAGATCGTCCCCGCCCTGGATGAGGTCGGGAGGGATTTTGAGTCGGGGAAGAAATTCCTTCCCCAGCTTCTGCTCAGCGCGGATACCGTTGCTGCGGCCTTTGACGTCATAAAGGCGCACCTGGAGCGGAGCGGACAGAAACGGGCGGACAAGGGGACAGTGCTCCTTGCCACCGTGTACGGGGACATCCACGATATCGGTAAGAATATCGTGAAGGCGATGCTGGAGAATTACGGGTATACGGTCATCGATATGGGAAAGAACGTAGAGCCCCAGGCTATCGTTGACTGTATCCGGGAAAACGCCGTCCTTGGAAAGGACATCCCCCTCGTGGGCCTGAGCGCGCTGATGACCACCACCGTCTCCAGCATGGAGCAGACCATACAGGCGATCCGTGAAGCTGATCTGGATACAAAGATCATGGTCGGCGGCGCTGTACTTACGGCGGATTACGCGGAAAAGATCGGCGCCGATTATTATGCGAAAGACGCGATGGCTTCCGTAGCCATTGCGAAAACTGTTTTTAAGGAATTGTCAGACAAATGAACCAGCGGAAAACCGGAGAGCGGGAATATACGCCCCTTTCATCATTTAAGGTATTGCCGGTATATTTCACCACCCTTACGCACCGGAAATCCTTTACGGCGCTCATGAAATACCTCGGGACAGTGTTCCGGAATTTTTTCTTTCTCCAGTTCGCGGTGAAAATGGGGCTGAAAAAGATCGAAATCATCCATGTGGATCATCCCCTTGACGATGAAGTTCCTTTTGTCCCCGAAAAAGTGGATATCTATCTGGATTTCATCAATTTCTGGATACGTCCGCTGAGTTTCCTCGAAAAGAGGATCGGAAGAAAACGCGCCAGCGGTTATACCGCAGAGTATCTCGGAATAATCAGGCGCTGCTACCAGAGCGCTTCCCGTTTCTACCGCTTCAGGATGTCCACCACCCGCAGACCCCTTGACTGCACGGATCGCCGGTTCGTTATGATCCGTACCCTCGATCCTCATTACCTGTGCGTACCGAGCCTGCACGTTTCCATCGTGGTACTCGCTTTCTCCTATTTCAGACGTGTTTTCAGGGAGATCGGCCTCCCCGAAGAGGAGCAGGCAGCGCTCAACGCGGAACTGTATGCCGGGGCGGTCAGTATCGCGGAAACCGTATTGTATATTAAACAGCACAGTACAAATTGTATCCCTGCGGCGCTTTATATGATGTCTCAACTCATCCCGGCGATGTTCTCTATTGAGGATTCTCTGGAGTTTATGGAACATCTCTTCGCAGAAAGCGGGGATATCAGCGGCGATAAAAAGGAGCTTATCCGGGAACGGCTGGAGTTTCTTTTTGAGCAGCTCCTCCTTGAAGGCTGTCATGAGGATGACTGGCTTGAACCGATGCGCCGCTGGATACTCAAGTATCAGGGCTGCGCCGGACTGGCTCTGCGGAACACCACAAGTCTTTAGCCCCGGAGCGCTGACGACATAAAAAAGGCGCGCCCCTCAAACCCTGCCGG
>JAISVD010000169.1 GCA_031271875.1 Spirochaetaceae bacterium
ACATCGCCATAGAGAGCGCGGATATTGTGCTCATGAAAAGCGACCTCATGGACGCCGTAACAGCACTGGAGCTTTCACGGGCCACCATCCGCAACATCCGGCAGAACCTCTTCTGGGCGTTTTTTTACAATATATTGGGGATTCCCCTTGCCGCGGGAGTGTTCTATTCCCTGTGGGGATGGAAACTCAATCCTATGTTCGCCGCCGCGGCAATGAGCCTCTCATCGCTTTTCGTGGTTACCAACGCGCTTCGTCTCAATTTGTTCAGACCGGGGAGGCGGGGATCAGGGAACGGAATACCTTCCTGCCCGATAAGTGAAAGCCCTGTTCCGGATAGTTCCGGAACGCAGAAATCAGAAGGAGTTGCGGAATACATTCCGGCGGAATGTATTCCGCCTCCGATGGACAGAGAAAAAGTAAGGAGTAAACAGCATGAAAGCCCTTATCAGGATTGAAGGCATGAGCTGCAACAATTGCAGAAAACACGTGGAAACCGCTCTGAACGCGCTGCCCGGCGTGCAGGCGCAGGTTAACCTGGAAGCGGGAACCGCAGCCGTAACAGCGAATAGGGAGCTTAACCGGGAAGAGCTGGTACAGGCCGTCAGCGATGCGGGATATACCGCCGTATCTGTTGATTTCACATAAATTCCGGAGCCGAACTATGAAAGCAAACAGTGAAGCCGTGTTCAGGCTGCTGAAGACAGCCCGGGGACAGATCGACGGGATCATCAAAATGGTTGACGAAGATCAGTATTGCATCGATATCGTCAACCAGATTATGGCCTGCGATGCGATTCTGCGGAAAACAATGAAAAATGTCCTCCATGACCATATTTCAGGCTGTGTCCGTGACGCCTTTGCGGGGGGAAACAATGAAGCGGAGCAGGAGAAAAAGATAGATGAGATCATCAGTATCATAACAAAACTCGGTTGAACGATATGGAAAACAGCATATGACTGCAAATTGGAAACGTAATACTGTTCTTTTTCTGGGCGGACAGGCCCTTTCGCTTTTCGGATCATCCCTTGTGCAATACGCGATCACATGGTATATCACGCTCAAGACCCAGTCGGGAGTAATGATGACTATTTCGATCATCTGCGGGATGCTTCCCTCTTTTTTTATCTCCCCCTTCGGCGGCGTGTGGGCGGACCGGTTCAACCGCAGGTATCTGATAACTATCGCCGACGGGTTAATCGCGCTGGCAACACTGGCCCTGGCGCTGCTTTTTATGGCAGGATATGAGTATGTGTGGCTGCTCTTTGTCAGTCTTGTGGTACGGGCTCTTGGTTCCGGGGTACAGATCCCGGCGGTGAACGCATTCATTCCGCAGATCGTCCCGGAAAAACACCTTACCAGGGTGAGTGCGATCAACGGTACGATCCAGTCGGTGACGATGATCGTTTCGCCCATGATGAGCGCGGCGCTTCTCACTTTTGCGGATATCGAGGCGATCTTCTTCATCGATGTCGTGACAGCGGCGCTGGCTATCGCCGTTATATTCTTTTTTATCAAAACAGGCCCCCACATAAAAGCGGCTCAAAAACAGGAGACCCGATACGCAAGCGATATGATAGAGGGTGTTCGGTATATCCGGAAAAACAGATATATTAAACGGTTTTTTCTCTTCTGCGCCCTTTTTAACTTTTTTATAGTACCGGCGGCAGTCATGATCCCCTTGCAGGTTACCCGTAATTTCGGTCCCGATTTATGGCGGTTGAGCGCCACGGAGATCACATTCTTTGTCGGCATGTCCCTGGGGGGAATAGCTATAGGTATTCGGGGGGGATTCAAAAGCAGAATAAAAACCATGGCTACGGCTTTTCTCATTTTTGGAATATGCAGTGTCATGTTCGGGGCGGTATCAATCTTTTGGATTTATCTTATTTTTATGGGGATAGCCGGAATCATCCTGCCCTTTTTCAATACCCCCGCGACTGTCCTGCTTCAGGAGAGGGTCGAAGAGTCCTACATGGGGAGGGTGTTCGGCGTACTCAACATGATTTGGAGTATATCCATACCCCTGGGAATGGTCGTATTCGGTCCGCTGGCGGATATACTGCCGATCAACTGGCTTTTTATCGGTTCCGGCGCTGTTATGTTTGCGCTGAGCGCGTTTTTGTACTGCGACAGGACGCTCCGCGGCACGGAATCGGCGGCTCCGGGAATCGGGCAGCCCCGGGTTGGCGCGGAAGTTCAGAAAGATGATCCCTATCAAACCAGTGGAACGGGCAGGAACCGCAAAGAAGGTTCGCGGCATTTCACTGAATAGGTTTATCCGGCTCTGTCCCTCCAAGCGGGAACCACACAGAACGCCCGCCGCCCTTTACTGCCTGAGCTGCACTATCGTCTTTCCGCTCCCCCCATCTTCGGGGCGGGCAAAGTGGAACTCGCCGATTCCGGGATAGGCGTTCAGGTAATCCCGCACACCCTGCTGGAGAACGCCGTTCCCCTTTCCGTGGATGATCGAAAATTCGTGGAGCCCCTTTATCGCCGCAAGATCGAGCTGCCGCTCCAGAGCCTTTCTCGCCTCATCAAAACGCATCCCCCGCAGATCAAGCTCAAACCGGGGAACATCCTCCCCGCCTCGGTCAGATAAATCGACGGAAAGGGAGGGTTTCGGCAGGGAGGAGGGAACCACGGTCATCTCCCGCTCCTTTATTGTCATGCGGATGTCCCCCACGGCAACAACCCAACTGCCCCGCTTCTCCTCCCGGATGAGGGTACCCCGGCGTCCGGCTGAACCGGCAAAGCCGGCGAGTTTTACCTCCGCGCCGGGAACAAATCCCAAAGCATCCGCAGCGCCGACACTAGCGTCGGCGAGAGCGGCAGCCTGTTTCTGGGCCTCTTCAGCCCGCTCCGCTTGTTTCAGCTCCTCCAGTTCTTCCCGGGCATGACGGAGGCTCTCCTTTTCGGCATCGACTTCCGCGGCAAGTCCCGCCAGAAACTCCTTGACCTTCAGGGTTTTTTCACGGGTTATCTCCCCCTCCCGGAGCTCCCGGACGAGGTTTTCGAGGAAGCTTCGGCTTTCATCCAGAAAAACGCCTGTTTTGCGGTAACCCTGCTCGCGGAGTTCAAGCTCCTTCTGCCGCAGCCGAAGCTCCTTCAGGTCTGCCTTGCGGCGCTGTTCCGCGAGATACCGCTGTTCGGCCTTCCGCTCCTGCTCAAACAGGATCATCTGCTCATGCTTCTCGGTCAGCCCCCGGATGAGGGCTGAAACATCCGCCTGCTCGTTTACCAGATAGCTCTCCGCCCGGACAGCGACAGCGGGATCGAGACCGCTCCGCTTCGCGATATCCAGAGCATGGCTCTCTCCGGGAATTCCCATCAGTATGCGGTAAGTAGGGGAGAGGGTATCGGCGTCAAAATCGACCGAAGCGTTTACGCAGCCCCCGTGGGTATAGCCGTAATTTTTCAGCGCTCCGTGGTGGGTGGTCACAAAAACAAGGGAACCCCGCTCAAGGAGGCTGTCGAGAACAGCCATCGCGATGGCGCTCCCCTCAAGGGGGTCGGTGCCGCTGCCGAGTTCGTCAAGAAGCACAAGACTCTCCCCGGTGGCGCTGCGAAGCATCCCCGATATATTTTTCATATGACCGGAAAAGGTCGAAAGCGACTGATCAAGGGACTGCTCGTCTCCGATATCCGCGAAAACCGAATCAAACACGGGAAAGGAGGTGGGTTCCGCGGCTGGAACGGGAAACCCGCTCTGGTTAAGGAGCGCGAAAAGCGCCGCTGTTTTGAGGGACACCGTCTTTCCCCCGGTGTTCGGGCCGGTTATGATAAGCGCCCGGCAGTCAGGAAGCAGTTGCAAGTCTATCGGCACCGCCTGTTCCCCCAGCAGGGGATGCCGTGCCTGAACAAGCCGAAACGGCCCCTGAGCGGCAAAAACCGCCGAGTGCCGTATACCCCAGCGCGCCGCGGCATATATCATATCGAGGAACACCATTTTTTCATGAGCCGAGGCAAGCTCTGTCCCCATCGGCTTGAGTTGGGCCGTAAGCTCCCGCAGTATCCGCTGTATCTCGATACTGAGCCGGCGCTCCTCCTGGACAAGATCGTTATTGCGCGCCACCACATCTTCCGGCTCCACATACAGGGTCTGTCCGGTCCGGGAGACCTCATGGACGATCCCCTTTATCCTTCCCCGGAACCCGGAACGCACCGCCAGTACCTGCCGCCCGTTACGCAGCGCCGGCACATCCGACTGGAGCGCGGAACGGAGGGAATCGTCAACGGTATACCGCCGCACCAGAGCATCGATATCCCGGCGGATACGGGCGATAGATTCCCGGATCGCCCGCAGCTCCGGCAGGTCCCGCATCTGCCCCGAAGAATCCAGCACCCTGAAGATCGCCGCTTCGGCGGCGGCGAGGTCGGGAAGGGTTGCCGCTTCCTCCGCGAGGAGGGAGATATCCGGCTCTGTGATTCCGCCGCGTTGTCCTTCGGTGGTACGCAGCAGTACGCTCCGCAGCCCGGAAACGCTCCGGCAGAACAGTCCGAGGCTGAACAGCTCCTCCGCCGACAGCGCTGTCCCTTCGACCCGCAGTACCGGAAAAAAACCGGACACCGGGGGCCAGCCCTGGACGGAAGAGGGCTTTCCGCTCTGTATCAGCGCTGTCCACTGACTGCCCAGAGCTTTCAGCCGGGATATCTCTTCAATATCCGTTAAGGGCAAGCGTTCGCGGAGCCTTGCAGCTCCCTCTTCGCTCATGCAGCAGCCTGCTATTGCGTCACGGATCCGGTAATAGTCAAGAATATGTAAAGTTCTGTCATCCATAAATTATACTTACTTTCAGTCTGCCCAGCCGTTTCCGGCCAGCTCCTCCCGGATACGCATCCAGGAGACATACCTGTCCTCCAGAATAACCCCGGAATAGACAGCTTCAAGAATTTTGCACCCCGCCTCCTGCTCATGGGAGCAGGACATCCCGAAGGAGCAGCCTCCGACCAGGGGTTCCATCTCACGGAAATAGAGCGCCAGATCGGCGGCGCTGATATCGTGGAGCACAAACCTGCGCACCCCCGGAGTATCGATAACCGAAGCTCTGACCCCGGCATAGCCGAGGTCACCCCCGGCGCGTCCGCCGGTGAAAGCCTCATCTATGGTGAGATGGCAGAGGGCGCCTCTGGTTGTTGTATGGGTTCCCCGGCCGTACTTTTCGGAAAGGTTCCCGGTACGCAGCACACAGTTCGGGTCAAGTACATTCAGGATACTCGATTTTCCCACCCCGGATTGGCCTACAAACGCCGACAGCTTCCCCTCAAGCAGCGCCGCCAGCCGGGACAGGCCCTCCCCTGTTTTTGCCGAAACGCGGAGTACCCTGTATCCGAGACGCTCCCACTCGGCAAGCCTGACATCGGTCTCGGGAGCAAACCCGAGGTCGCATTTATTGCAGAGGATAACCGGCTCGATATGCGCGTAATCCGCCTGTATCAGCGCCCGGTCAACAAAGCGGGGGCGAAAGGGGGGGCTTTCAGGGGTAGTAACGCAGATAAGATAATCGAGGTTCGCCGCAAGAAGCTGGGGCCGCCTGCCCTTTACGTTCCAGCGCACGAATTCGTTTTTACGCGGAAGAATACCGGTCAGTTTACCGCAGTCATCGGACAGTTCGTCCGCCTCCAGCGTAACCTCGTCTCCCGGCGCAAGGGGGTTATAATACCCGGATGAATCCTTTAATTTTTTTCCCTTGATTCCGCATCGGCGGACAATACCATCTTCACATTCAACTGTAAAAATATTATTTGAACCGCCTGTAACAATTCCTTTCATCGTATAGGATTGTGACCTGTTCTCCCCTGTGTTGTCAAGCGGAGATTCAGGATTGTGCGGAGGATGCGGTTGTGAAATCACCGATAAAGGTTCCCGCCTGAACGCTTCCTCCCGGATGGTCCGGGCAGCGTCCTGTTTCAGGAGAACTGAGCGCTCCTGAAACAGGGCATCAGGCAATGGAAGCGGTATATATGGCCTTTACGGATTCCCCGAGGACTCTGTCGAATTCGGCATCACTCATCCGGGCGGAAAGTCCGTCAAGCAGCGCCCGTGAAAAGCTTGCGATCAACCCGTGGTTGTGGGAGAGGAGCCGGTCCGCTTCGTCACGGCTGTACCCGCCGGAAAGCGCCACAACCCGGACAACCCTGGTATCCCTCATCAGGGGGGTATAAAAATCCGGGATCGACGGGATTGAAAGCTTGAATATGAGCCTTGTACCGGAGTCTGTTTTGTGCAGCCGCTTCTCCAGGGCCTTCAGCAGGAGGGCCTCCGCTTCCTTTTTCCCCGGACTCTTGATATCCACCTCGGGTTCGATAATAGGCACCAGCCCTGCTTTCATGATCTTTCCGGCGTATTCAAACTGCTGATCCACGATCAT
>JAISVD010000176.1 GCA_031271875.1 Spirochaetaceae bacterium
AACATACAATGCCCACAAACAGACGGGCTTTTTCGCCGCCGCGGCCATTCTGGTGGGCGGCGCTTCGGTCACAAAGGCCACCATACCGAATGTATTCATTGGAACGGTGCTGCTCCATCTGATGTATATAGTAGTTCCCCGGGCCGGAACAAACCTTTTCGGTTCCGCCATGATAGGGGAGTTTTTCCGTGATGCCTTCAGCTATGGGGTCATAGCGCTCGCGCTGGTCCTTCATGCGTGGCGGAAACGGGCGCACGCGGAACACGCCCGCGCCGGACTCCGGGGCGGGAACGGCGCTGCGGCGGCCGGTAAGGGAGGCGCGGAATGAGTTCCTTGGACAGAACTGTTGCGCTGCGGAGGAACATAGTCCGGGCGGCACTTCGTGTTGTACTCTGCGTACTCTGGATCGTTCTGGGGATATTGCTGTTCGTGTTCAACCGGGGATACACCCTGCTGGTGGACAACCGAGGGGCCGGTGACGGCAGTTACAGTGTACCGGATCTGATACGTGTCAGTATCGACGGCGGCAAGGGGGTCGAGTTTTTTCGGAACGACAGGGATCGGTTTCCTGTCAGGGGGACAGAGCACCGGATCCGCATAGATTTTTCCGACGGCCGCCAGCCGGTGGAGACCGAATTCAGGCTTGGCCTGAAGGATGATATGTACCTGCTTTCGATCCCTCAGATGATAGCGGGAACAGAACCCTTTGTAGAGCCCTTTTATGTGCAGCCGGAGGTGCGTACCACTGATGAGTCCGGAGAGGATGATTTCGCGTTTCTGAACCAGTAAAAAAATGATTTTGATAGTTCCGGGGCTGTCCGAAAAGGGCGAAACAGCGTTTCATGTCTGTCCCTGTTCGGACTCTCTCCGGTTAACACCTGTCTGATTTGTTACCTCTTCCCGTAAATCCGGAAACCCCGGGCAGGTATTGCTCTTGGCCGGAACAATCAGGTACACTTATTGGTATGAGTGACTCTGATGTTCATTGGGAGGAACCGCACGGGGCCGCAGACGAGCAGCGGGCCGCAGACGAGCTGAGGACAGAAGCGGGGCTGAAGGATCTCTGTGCGGTGCTGAAGGCCGCAGGCGGGCAGCGGGCCGCAGATGATGCGGACCTGCTGGAGGATTTTTTCCGCTGCCTTTTTACCCCGGCGGAACTGCGGGATATTGTAAACCGCTGGCTGCTGGTTGAGGAGATCGACCGGGGAACCCCGCAGCGGGAGATTGCCCGGATGTTCAGCATGAGCCTCTGCAAGATAACCAGGGGATCCCGGGAACTGAAAAAGTCCGGAAGCGGCTTCCGCCGGATGCTTGAGCTGCGTGAAAAACTGAAAGGGAAAACAGGCGGCAGTTAAGGGCCGCTGGAGAGCGGCGGGCCGCAGACAACCAACGGCCGCTTTTCCGGTTCTATTTCAGCATGTCCGCGATCTCCGTGCGCTGCCAGCGGACGGCCACATTGTACGGAGTTTCCCCGGCGATGCTTCTGCTGCTGCGGTCGAGGCCCATGGCGAGGAGCCTTTTCATGGTTTCCACATCAGCGTACATCGCGGCGTAGTGGAGTATGCCCTCTCCCGCTATATCGGTTTTTGATGCGTTGGTCTGTACAATCGCCGTGAGTATTTCCGGCTGCTGGAAGGCCAGAGTGAGCGCAGAGGCTCCCTCGTTATCCGTCATGTAGGGGTCGGCCCCTGCTCCAAGCAGTATTTTTGTATGCTCCAGCAGGTTTCCCCTGACAGCAAGCAGAAGCGGTGTGACCCCTGCGCTGTTGCGGCGGTTGATCGGATACCCCAATCCCAGCAGCATCTGGAGTGTTTCCGTTGAACCCCTGTCGCTGATAGCGATATGTATAGGGGTATTTCCATCCGAATCGATCAACTGTATGTCGCTTCCCAGTATTGTCTTGATAACAGTTGGACTCTGATCAAGAACAAGTGAAAAGGGTGTCCTGCCGTAGGAGTCCCTGGAGAGCGGGTTGCCTCCGGCGTTTTTTATCATGGTAATCAGCGCCAGATTTCCCGTTTCAGCGGCAACGTGATAAGCGTTCCTGCCGTACATCTCCTGTATTGAGGGAGACGCTCCCCGTTCAAGCAGAAGCCTGACAATTTCGATCTTTCCGCCGTGGATGGCGTCGATGAGCACCGTCTTTCCTGTGGCGTCTGCGGCGTTGATATCGGCTTTTGAATCGAGAAGCATACTGACCATATTCGTTTTGCCCGCCCGGGCGGCTTCGCTCAGGACGCTCTTTCCCGAGATATTCTGTGCGTTGATATCGGCGCCGCTGCGGATAAGCGCCGCCGCCGCTTCTGTTGAAGACCAGCGGACACAGGCGTGAAGCGCCGTATTGCCGAGATAGTCCCGGGCGTCCTTCTGTGTCCCTTTGGTGATGAGGAGCCGGACCGTGGATGCGCTGTCGGCCTTTACTGCGTTGAAAAGCGGCGTCTCGCCATTGGCGTTTCTGGCGTTGGCGTTTCCGCCCTTTTCGAGGATATAGCCTACGGCGTTATCGAGCCGCCATTCCGCCGCGTAATGGAGCGGGGTATTGCCGATACCGTCAGTGGTTTTGATGACCTCCGAGGTGAGTATCCAGTCCTGTATCTCGCCGCCCTTTGTGAGGGCGAGCCTGAGTGGGGAGTCGTCGTCAACATTGGTGGAAAACACATCCGCCTTGTGGGCGAGGAGGAGCTCCCCGGTCTGCCGCTGGTTCGTGCTTACCGCCATATACAGAGGCGTTTCTCCTGAACGGTTCCGGGCGTTTACATCGGTGTTATTCTTTAGGAGAAACTGGATAAGCGAGGGGGGGGCCTTCCGTATAACACTGACATGGAGGGGGGTATTTCCGAAGGAATCCCGGGAGCTGACCGTTTCGGGGGTAATGACAATGGACAGAATTTCCATCCCCGCCCTGAGAGCCCGGGAGAGGGGGGTATTTCCGCCGATATCTTCGGCATGGATGTCGGATCCCCGTGATATATAATAACTGACCTGGGCTGTCCAGCGGCGGTCGATGGCCAGGGCCAGGGGGGTCTCCCCTTTTTTGTTGCGTTCGTTACTGTCCGCTCCCGCTGCGATAAGCTTTGTAATGATAGTACTGTCCGTTCCCACCATGGTCGCGATATGCAGAGGGGTATCGCCGTAGATATCCTTTGCGTTGGGATCGGCGTTTCCCGCAAGCAGCAGGTTGAATATTTCATCCCGCGCAGCATGAGGTATGACCAGAAGCAGCGGTGTATTTCCTGAAACATCCTTTGTGTTCGGATCAGCCCCGGCCAGAAGCAGTATCCGTACTATGTCGGGATAGCCGTAACGTACCGCCTCATGCAGCGGGGTAGCCCCTGATGCATCTTTGACCTGGGAGGAGGCGCCGCGCTGGAGGAAATATT
>JAISVD010000177.1 GCA_031271875.1 Spirochaetaceae bacterium
AGATTCCGATTCCCCACAGGGGCATTCATTCCTGATAGATGGACATCTCCGCTTTTCACACTACAGGCTGACCGTGTTTCTGCATCTTCTCCGCAATATATTCACGGTATTTTTCGGGATTTGCCCGGAATGCGACAATGGGCAGGGTTGTTTCGTCAAAAGCCTTCTTCACCGCCTGCTTCGCTTCCTCGATAAGCCGGGAACCGGGGATAAGCCTGAAGATACGGGTTGAAATCCCTATGGCGACACGGGAACTGACAGTATGCTCTTTGAGGGTTTCATTGATATCGTTATATAACTCTTCCGCAATGGTCATCGCCCGGTCGAGGTTCTCATTCTGCAGTATCCCTGCGAAACCGGTCGCACCGTACTCAAAGATAAAGTCGCGGAATTTAAAATAGTGGAGCATGTTTTGCGCCACTGCCCGTGATACCGCATCTCCCCGCCTGATATCGGGGAGCTCGATTATGACAAGCGCCGTGTCCTCCTCCGCAGAAGCCGCTCTGGAAAGTTCCGCGTCAAGCCGTACCTCAAGATAGGATTCCCACCCCATTCCCGTTTCCGGGGAGAAGAGCCCCGCAGGGTCTGTCTGTTTCGGCACAGCAGGGGATTTCCCGTCGGCTCCCGGTTCACTTTCCGGGGAAGCGGAACTTTTCTCCTCCTCCGAGGAGGCATCTTCTGGATGGGATTTCTCCCGGGAGTGTTCCCGAACCGGCGGCGGTGTGTACTCATCCTGTGCTGTGGGCTGTGTCCCCGCGGGCCGGGAAGGAGCTGCCGACTTGTCGGCGGGTTCCTCTTCGGTGCTGTCAAGCTTGTCCGCAATGAGAAAGATGACCGCCAGCAGGGTAAAAGCGAGTATTATGAGGAACGCATTACGTCCGTGATAATAGATGGTTTCAAGGGGCAGGGTGTAGACTGCGGTTGTCAGGGTTACATTGCGGACATCGTATATATCCAGGGGACCGCTGGTTATCTTTACCAGCGGGGAGGATGTGGATATCCGGGGATTTCCGAAACCGTCACGACTGATATAGGGCGAGGAGAGGGGCCACGCATATTCGGCGCCCTCCGGGCCGGTAAGTGTGACTGCGGCAACAGAAGGGTTTCCTCTCAACATACTGTCTATATAGGAGACGAAATTGCTGTCCATAAATGTATACATAGAGGAAGCGGAGACGATCTCTCTGCTTGCGCTGGCAAAGTGTTCCTCCGCACGTCTTGATCCTTTGCTGGATTCAATAATCATGCTGCCCACAAAATAGCAGACAGACAGGAAAAAAACACAGAGCGCGACAATAGAAAAAAGTATGCTGAATTTTCTAGTCATGATACCCCTTAGTATAACGTGCGGTTGCATTAAGTGCAAGTTGCATTATATCCGATAACCCATCAGTACCGGGACTGTAGAGTCCGGCTCTTCCTGCCCACGCCGCGAGGGGCAGCAGTGTTGCGGTAATCCGCACGGTACTATCCCGTACAGGATAGTACTGCCCCCCTCTGTCCGTAAGCGCTTCGAGTTCTTTCCGGTACCACCCCAGAAACTCCCTGAACGGAAACGCTGCCTGCCCTGAAGGTATTATTCCGTTCCCTCCCTTATTATATCGGATATCTATTCCGTTTTCACTATAATCTGCTTCTCCCCCGGTAAGAAACACAAAATCCTCCAATCCCCTGGCATAAGATTGCAGTACCGCGGATGTTTTTACCTCTGTTTGCCCCGGTTGTCCGCTCCCTTGCCGGGCAGTCAGGGGAGTGCGGAGCATGAGCGCTGAAAAACCGCTTTCCTCCGGTGAAAGCCTCGTCTGTTCCGCAAAAAAATAATCATCCAGCCAGACCCCCCTGGCATAGGGTTTCCCTCCGGTATACGCGAAATCCGCCCCGTAGAGCCGTATCTCCCGGAACCCCGCTTTTCTCGCAAAATCCAGTGCGGCGATTGTCACCGTCCCCGATGATGTCTCCAGATAGGGGAAAGAGGGTTTCCCTGTTATCCTTTCTGCATATCCTGCCGCAAGAAGGGACAGAGGATGGGCGCTTCCGCAGAAAAGCGTTTTTGCCCCGGCTTTCAGCACCGCTTCGGCGATGGCGGGATGGGCGCAGAGATCCAGCACCGCCAATGTTCCCGCCGCAAGCTCTCCCGAAGGGAGGGAGAGGAGGTGGTTCACCGAAATGTTCTGTCCGTCTATCGAGACAAAGGCATCTGCGGCGATCCCCCGTTGCGCGAGAAGCGGCAGAGCCGTGTCGGTGGCGATAACATACAGGGAATCGCGCATTTCAGCTATCTCCCGCCAGGAATCGTCCAGGGATGGGCCGGCGGCGACGATGACCGCCATTTTTTCCGTGGGAAAAACAGGACCCTGTGGGAAGGATACCGCTCCCTGCTTCGAAGCTGTCAGCAGGTTCCTCAGTATATTGCGGAACCATATCTTTCCGAAGTGGCTCTGAACCGAATAGTCCCTGGAAACCGAATCCAGCGCCCGCTTTATCGTATCCTGAAGCTTTTCCGCGATTCCGCTGTTGTATCCGTTCCATGTCCTGAGGGGAAAAACCGTAAACCCCCCGTGGATAGCCGGAAGGTATCCCTCTCTGATGCGCTTCTCCAGCGTTTCCGGCAGGCAGAGTGTGACCTGCGGGTTCGCGAGGAGCCCTGTATAGTCCCCCTGGTTGAAAAGCGCAGCCAGTGACCGGGGATTCGCCTCGAGTATGAAAACCCTGCTCCGGGGAAACCGCTCCAGATATGCCTGTATATGAAGGCCGTTTCCCATCCCCGCAAACAGAACGCATCCCCCTCCTGAACTGTTTCCGAGTGTATCGGCCTGTGTCCGGGCCTCCCGTTCCGGGTTATATACCGAATGTACCGCCCGCCCGTCGGCAAAGCGCAGCGTCGGCTTCCCTGAAGTCAGTTCTCCGTAACAGGAACCTTCACCGGCGCCGCTCTCCACTGCCTGTGCTGTTTCAGGGTCTCCGGCGCGGAGAGCCGAAAGGTTCCCCCAAAAAAAACCGTTTTCACCGGTCATATCGGGCCGCCCTTTCGTCAAGCCTGGCAAAGTATTCCGCCATTTCCGCCCTGACCGCCTCGGCGCTTCCGTTACCGGGATGCGAAGACGCTGTTCCCTCTTTCCTGAGCCTGATAAACCGGGGAAGCGC
>JAISVD010000193.1 GCA_031271875.1 Spirochaetaceae bacterium
AGACCCGCTCGAGAGCCTTGTTCAGCTTTTCTATGGAAGAACCGTTTATTTTTTCAAGTTGCTTTTTATACCGAATTTCTATATAGATATAGAGCATTCAGCTATCCTCCGGGTACGATTTCAGAAGTGGACAAATTCTGGAACCGTATTTATTACCTCTTGAGCCGATTTCAAAACTCGGGTTAATTTTTGAAACTACCTCTCTTTATATTATCGATTCTTTTCCTATAATAGATGAATATTTCTTTTTGGATAAATACGGAAAGGGGATATTTTTTTTCAATTTTGAAATTCTCTTAATTGACATCCGTTGGTAAAGCGATATAATAGAAATCTATTGTATTATCATGTAAGAGGGATGAACATGGATTTTTCTTCTTTCAAGGGAAGGTCTCTCGTCAACTGGGTCAGTTACTCTCCGGAAGAGATACGCCGGCTGCTGGAGTTGGCGCGGACGGTAAAAGAACAGGCAAAAAGCGGTGAGTGCCGCCAGCGATTTGCAGGAAAGACAATCGCACTCATATTTGAAAAGCGTTCCACCCGGACTCGCTGCGCCTTTGAAACCGCCTTTGGGGAGGAGGGGGGACACCCTGTGTTTCTTTCATCCAATGATATCCAGCTCGGCGCGAAGGAATCCATAGAGGATACGGCCCGTGTCCTGGGACGGATGTTCTCGGCGATCCAGTTCAGGGGGTATTCCCAAAAAACCGTGGAGACCCTCGCGCAATACGCCGGGGTTCCGGTTTACAACGGGTTGACCGATGAGTACCATCCTACACAGGTCCTTGCGGATGTGATGACCATTGAGGAGGAGTTCGGCACAATAGAGGGAAAATTCCTCGTTTTTATCGGCGACGGCAGAAACAATGTGGCCCGATCGCTGATGATAATCTCTGCGAAAATGGGGATACATTTTACCATAATCAGCCCACGGGAGCTGTTTCCGGACAGGAATCTGGTCGAAACATGCCGACTCTGGGCGGAAAAATCCGGGGCAAAGATAACAATTACCGACGATATCGCCCAGGTAAAAGGTGCTGATGCGGTGTACACCGATGTATGGGTCTCCATGGGAGAGGAGAGTCTCAAGGAGCTGCGGACTGTGCTTCTTTCCCCCTACCAGGTAAACGATTCGCTCATGGAAAAAACGGAAAACAGTTCCTGCATCTTCCTGCACTGCCTGCCCGCCGTCAAGGGGCAGGAGGTTTCTGTCGAGGTAATTGAAGGCACAAGAAGCAGGGTATGGGAGCAGGCGGAAAACAGAAAGCATACAATAAAAGCCATAATGCTGGCTACAATATAAGGGGGGTTGTGATGAGAAAGAAAATTGTTATAGCGGCGGCAGGTCTTGTTTTCGTATGTTCAGCAGCGATGTGGGCGGCGGAAACTGTTTACAGTGATCTGTATTACATTTATGTGCCCGTTGTCCGGGTACTGCAGCACAGGGATGGGTATGTCGTTTATTACCAGAAGAAAAGCTATGGTATCGGCAAAACCTATATTCCCAAGAAATGGTTTTCCGGCACCGGGCGGAAAGCCACCTTTGCTCCCCTTGAAGGATACATGGATCCGTATATGACTGTGTATTACAACAAGGGTGAATTTCAGCGGGTCAGGCTCAACCTTCCGTCAAATCCTTCCGATCCCATATGGGACGGTCTGTATACAGATGAGAACAGCGCAGAAGTGTTCAATATAGACACCATTAGTATCCAGTATTAAACGGAATAGATGACCATAGATGAAAAGATAAAACTGATTATCGACGCTGAAAACACCGTCGGTATGATCGGTTTACCCACGGCCGCCCGTATAGATGGGTGGCTTTTTTATAATTTCTCCCACCGGGACCGGCTCACCGATGAACTTCTTAGGCTCGACAGAGAGGCTGTTTCGACCCGGCGCTGGTTCTGCCTGATTCCTGCGGTGGGGGAACCGGTAAAGATCGTTCATACAATAGAGCGGGAGATACTGGACGGGATTCCGGGGAGGAGGTTCGTATACAGCGGGGCCGCCGAACTGGCCGGTTTTCTTGAAACATTCAGGGGTTCCGTTTTCGCCGCCCTCTGCGATTCAGGTCTCCCCGCTGTCTCCGGCCTTGACGCCGGGGCCGCCGCCCTGGCCGCTTCTGCGGGGATATGCCTTGTTTCGGCGGCGTCCCTGATGCAGCGGCTGCGGGGTGTTCTGGATTCAAGCGGGATCGCCTCCCACGAAAGGGCTGCATCGGTGCTCTACCGGACCACAGAGGCCGCGTGGAAGCATATCAGCGGCCGTTACCGAAAGGGGGAAAGGTTCTCCGAGGGAGAGGTGCAGCGGCTCATACTTGCATCGTTTGAGGAAAACGGCCTTGTGACCGACCATCCGCCGATTGTCGCCTTCGGCCCCAATTCGGGAAATCCCCATTACAGCATTCCGGAGGAAGGCCGTACGCGGGGGGAGGGCCGTATCGTTCGGGAGGGGGATATCATCCAGCTCGATATGTGGGCAAAGGAACCCGGGGGTATCTACGCGGATATCTCCTGGACAGGGGTCTTCGCTGCAAAGGTGCCGGCGGAGGCGGAGCGGGCATTCGCTGTCATCGCCGGAGCCCGGGACAGGGTGTATTCGGTGTTGGAAGAAAAAATCCCCGCAGGGGTACCGGTTACCGGGGCCGAACTCGACGAACTGGTACGGGAGCATATCATACAGGCGGGTTACGGAAGCGCTCTCCGCCATAGAACAGGTCACGGGATCGATACGGAGTGTCACGGGGCCGGGGTGAATCTCGATTCATTTGAATTTCCCGACAGACGGTATATACTTGAGGGGAGCTGTTTTTCGGTGGAACCGGGAGTGTATTTTGATAATTTCGGACTCAGGACCGAAATCAATATCTACATATCCGGGGGACATCCGGTTATTTCCGGGACGGACCGGAGCTCTTCCGCGGAAAATTCAGCCGGAGGATTTTGCATCCAGAAAAAGATACTTGCGGTATCCCCTGATTGCGGGAAACTGTAAGGCAGGTCAAAGAAGGAGATCGATGATTGTACTTGATGAGGAAATAAAACAGAACCTGCTGGCATTTATAAACGCCCATTCGGCTTTTATTATCGCCGGTCACAAGGAGCCCGATGGGGACAGCATTACCAGCTCACTGGCTATGCTGTCTCTGGTAAAGGGGTTCGGCAAAAAGGGTGTGGCTATCTCCGAGGGGCCCTTCCGCCGTCCGGAGGTGCGGAAGTACGAACCGCTTTTCAAGAAAACCTGGTGTTTTTCTCCCGAAGACGGCGTTCCCGGGGTCTTCATTGTGGACTGTTCCACCGACGACCGGCTGGGGGATTCCATCGCGCCCCAGCTTGAGGGATTGCCCCGGTTTATCATCGACCACCACAAAACAAGTATGTGCGATAATGGAAACTGTATTATCCGTCCCGATGCTCCGGCGACAGCGTATCTGGTTCAGATGGTGTTTGAGCTGCTGGACCAGGAGATCGATACCCGGGATGCGGAGATACTTTTTTTCGGACTCGCCACGGATACCGGTTTTTTCCGTTTTATCGAGGCGGGTCACGGGGATGTTTTTGAGGCGGCGGGGCGGCTCATCAACAGGGGGGCCAGCCCCAGACTGACCCTGTCCGCGATGAGCGGCAACAAGTCCTTTGCGTCCCGCAAGCTTCTGGGGCGGCTTCTGGATCGGGCGGAGCTCCATTATGAAGGGAAGCTGGTTTTCACCTGGGAGACCATGGAGGATACCGAAATGGTGGGGCAGGGGGAGCGGGATTCGGATATGCTGTACCAGCTTCTGCTGGGGGTGAACACAATT
Organism: Spirochaetaceae bacterium; assembly: GCA_031271875.1. Lineage (GTDB taxonomy): Bacteria > Spirochaetota > Spirochaetia > Treponematales > Treponemataceae > JAISVD01. The sequence continues at coordinate 3,806 of JAISVD010000193.1, forward strand.
GAGGTTATCGTTTTCGTGCGTCAGGACACCCCGGATACCTGTACGGCGGGGCTGCGCTCCCGTGACCGGATCGATGTGAGTACGGTGGCCGCGGCGTTTGGCGGCGGCGGGCACAGAAACGCCTCCGGACTGAGCGCCGAAGGAATCATCGAGACCCTGGGTCCCAGGCTTATCGAAGCCTTCGGGCCGCTGCTCGAAAAGCTCACGTAAAAAAGGGGCTCTATATAAATCCTTTCATATACCTGCCGGTTTTCTAGTAATATCGTAAATACCATTTATTCAGGGCAACCACATGAGGCACATGCAAAACCGAGAAAGTTTTGCATGTGCGACCATAGATGTCACATTAGTGTACATTTATTGACAAGAATGATTAGAATGATTAGAATGATTAGAAATCAGGAGATCAAAGATGGCATTTGACATAAAACAAATAGAAACCGGGGAAAACCTTACCACTGAATTTAAACGGGAATACACCGATGAAATCAAAAAAACTATTGTCGCCTTTGCCAATACCGCAGGAGGAACGCTCTATGTCGGGATCAATGACGATAAATCAATAGCAGGTGTAGACAACCCTGATGAAACCTTGCTTCAAATAACGAATGCAGTGCGTTCCGCTATCAAGCCCGATGTTACCCTGTTTGTAGATTACAGAACAGAAAAGATAGGGACAGCTATCATTATAGCTGTAGTTGTACAAAAAGGAACCGCCTGTCCCTATTATCTCTCCGGTAAGGGTATCCGTCCCGAGGGGGTTTATGTCCGTCAGGGGGCATCATCGGTTCCTGCCAGCGAAACAGCTATCCTCAATATGATTAAAGAGACCGATGGAGAAAAGTACGAAGAAGTACGGTCTCTTAATCAGGATTTAACCTTTTCCGAAACAGAACGGCTTTTCAAAATGAGATACATATCTTTCACCACAAATGAAAAAAAGACTCTCCATTTGCAGACGATAGATGGTATATATACCAATTTAGGTCTCCTCCTTTCTGACCAATCGGTTCATACCGTTAAGCTGGCAGTTTTTGAAGGGCTTGATAAAGAGGTTTTTCAGGATCGGCGGGAGTTTTCAGGTTCTCTGCTTAAACAGATGGAAGATGTCTATACATTCCTGGATATGTACAATCATAACCATGCAGAAGTAAAAGGGCTTTACCGCGAAGATCAACGGGACTACCCGGAGGATGCCCTGAGGGAAGCATTGCTTAACGCTCTGGTTCACCGGGATTACGCTTTTTCAAGCAGTACCCTTATCAGCATCTTTGATGACCGTATTGAGTTTGTTTCCATTGGCGGACTGCCAAAGGGTATATCTCTTGATGATATACAACTGGGTCTTTCCGTACCTCGAAATGAAAATCTTGCCAATGTATTCTACCGGCTCCATTTGATAGAAGCCTACGGCACAGGTATCCCTAAAATCATGCGGAGCTATGCTGATTGCAGCCAAAAGCCGGAATTACAGACCACGAACCATGCATTTAAGATTATCCTGCCGAACAGAAATGCTCCCCTAAATCCGCAGTATGTGCATTTAAACTTTCCATATTACAGAGCCGCCGGTACTGCGGTTTCGTTTACCGAGGATGAGGAACGGATTATCACCCTGTTGGACAAGCAGG
>JAISVD010000195.1 GCA_031271875.1 Spirochaetaceae bacterium
GAGGAAAGCCGCGATGTGATCCGCAACCCGCACGAGGGCGCCATCCACCGGAAACCAGCGGGGGTCGCTGTAGACGGTGTTCAGCTCCTCAAAGGAGACCGCCCTCACCTGCCCGTCCCGCTCTTTTATCCGGTTCTGAAATTCGCTGGAGGTAAAATACACAAGCTCATCCCGGTAACACTCATCCATAAGCGGAAGCAGCTCCTGATCCACTATCCGCTCCTCAATCGATTTAACAATTGAAGGGAACCTGTCGGTTGCCTGTTTGACAGGGGATATGATGTCCCTGGTAACCGCCTCAGGGAGGTCGTGAAAGAGGGCGCAGAAGAAATTGTTGTACAGCCGTTTTCCGCCGGAACTTGTTCCGCCTATTCCGCAGGAGCGGCTGAGCAGCAGGGTAAGGACGGCGACAAAAAAAGAGTGACCGAAGACGGTCGTTTTCGGCACCCGGGGGGTCTGGTTCCAGCGGGTCTGAAAACGGAGCCGCTCCATCATCAGTATGAATTCGTAGGACTTTTGGCGGCTGACGAGCTGCTGCAATCCGCGCAGATCAAGATAGCGGCTTATGTCCCGGTTAAGCTCCCGTTCGATCTGTCCCAGACGGATAGGTTCGTTCACCGGACGGATCATCTCGAATTCCCGCACCGTCGAGTATTTGTGGGCTGCCCGGAGTACCCGCTCCGTGAGGGTTTTCTCACCCGCAATGGAACGGCGCGCCCCCTCGCGGATATACTCCGCGAAGCGGTTGAACAGCTCTTCATCGTCGATTATGCCGGCATACTGGGAGATGACCCACTCGTTGAGTCTGAAATATTCTTCGGGAAACTGCTGGCGGATCATCTGCTGCACCGGGGATTTGATATCGCAGAGGGAAATTTTCCGCAGCAGTTCGAAAAAGGAGCCGTATATGAGCCACTCCCAGTCGATCTCTCCGCCGTTCTGCTCCTCGTACTTGCCGATGATGTAGGCCAGAACCATCTTCTCCGCGGCCTTGTCCATCTCGATCAGATCAAAAGGGCGGACCATATCGTTCCACCGCTCGATTGAAAAACCTTCAAAAATTTTCAGGGACAGAGCTTTATGAATCATTATAGATACGTTATTATCCTTTCCGCTGGTTCGCGGATATGCTCCCGGGGTTCCTCATCCCGGTGTCCGAAGGTGCTGACAATGCCGATCTCCCATACGCTGCTGTCTATCTCCAGTACCTCCAGAACCTCCTGCTCGTTATACCCTTCGATAGCGCAGGAATCGATCCCGGCGTAAGCGGCGCCGGTCATCATATTGGCGCAGGGAATATAGCACTGGCTCCGGGCCCAGTGGTTGAGCAGACCGCTTTTTTCAAGAAAATGGTAGTACCCCTCATAGTCGGCGATGAATTCCTCTATCGTTCCGGGAAACCGGCTGCCCCGCTGGGAAACGAATCTACCCTTGGGGTCATATGCCTGGGCTTTCCGGCAGGCGATAACAACCACCAAAGCCGCGGTACTCACTGTGTCCTGACTGAAACAGGCCCTGTAGAGACCATCCTTCAGGGGTTCGCTTTCAACGGCAAAAAAATGCCAGTGTTCAAGCCCGAATGACGAGGGGGAGAGCCGTCCGCACTCCATAATGAATTCCACCTCTTCCCGGGTAAGCGGTTTTTCAGCAGCATACAGCTTACACGCGAAGCGTGACTTCATGGCCCGGAGAAAGCCCTCCGACGGGTTCTCTTCGTATACGATATGATTCATCCTGCCTCCTTAACGATACAGTCGAGGGCGACTTCAAACATCCCGTGAAGAGCCGTGAGCCTTTCGGAATCCGGGAGCCCCTCCCCGGTCACGCAGGAATCGGTCATGGTCAGTACGGAGAGGGCCTCCTTTTGCAGCCACGCCGCGTTGCAGTACAGGGCATGGGTTTCCATGTCCTGTACCAGGGCGCCCATGCGGCTCCAGGGTTTCCAACTGTCAGCGCCGAGGGCGTTATATTCGGAAAACAGATCGCTCGAGAAAACACCCCCTGCGTGGAACCGTATCCCCCGCTGCCGGGCAGAAGCGGCGGCACGCTCCAGCAGCCTGAAACTTCCGCAGGGGGAAAAACTGCCCCTCAGGGCGTACTGATGGGCGTAATTCGAATCCGTTGAAGCGGTCACGGCGAAAACGATATCCCCTACCTCCACTTCGGGCGCAAGCCCCCCTGCGGTGCCGATGCGGATGATCCGTTCCACCCCGTAGATGCTGAACAGTTCATAGGAGTAGAGCCCCGCCGAGGCGGCGCCCATCCCGGAACCCATCACCGTTACCGGCTCTCCCCGGTACAGACCGGTGAATCCGAGCATATTGCGGACCCCCGTGACCTCCCGTGCACTGCCTTCAGGGCCATCGAGGAAATGAGCGGCAATGTATTTCGCCCGCAGGGGATCACCGGGCATGAGAACCGATTTTGCGATATCCCCGGCGGAAGCGCTGTTATGGGGTGTCACGGTATCCTCCTGTAATTTGGAATAAGCCCGGATCAGCTTGCGCCCTTCTCGTAGGGCTTACCCGACGCCATGGGCGCGTAGTTCCGTCCGCTGAATATGACCAGAGCCCCGAGGGTAATCACATAGGGAAGGAGACTGAAAAACTCCGAAGGAAGCAC
>JAISVD010000232.1 GCA_031271875.1 Spirochaetaceae bacterium
TCAGAAGAACCGCGGCAATGTGCCACAGAGCCGCAAAAACCGCAACAGAGGCAGCCGTTACGATGATCCGCAGAACCCGGTTCCCCATGGGACTATCTGAAATAGAACCCGTCATCGGGCAGCGAACCGCCAACAGCTTCCGGCGTAAAGGTGAGGAACAGCGACAAAAGCTCTTCTATTCTACCCCGGCCGTCGGCGGCGGAGACATAATGGAAATTCCCATAAGGAATGGCCGCCGCCGCAACAGGGGCTTTAAGCCCGAGCATATATTTTTCGACCAGGATACCCGCTTCCGCAGGGTTTGCGTTGGTCCACTCTATGGCATCCCGATACCTCTCCAGAACAGTCCTTACTGCATCCGGATACTGTTCGGCAAACTCCCTGCGGATGACCGCGAGGGTCATCGGATAGCTCTGTCCCCCATCGGGACTTTGTACTGCCGCCCAGAGCTCCTGAAAATCCAAAGCCCGCCGCACCTGAGGATCCCGGGATATGGCGACCGTGGAAAAGGGTTCGGGTACAACAGCATAGGCTATTTTCCCCGAAATAAGCGCCGCAGGAAGTTCTGCGGGGGAGATCGAAAAATCAAGTTCAACCTTCCCCTCGGAGGCAAGTCCCGTTTCTATTCCCTGTCGGCGCAGGAGATAGCGGAACATGTATTCGGGGGTCGCCCCCTGCCCGGCAACGTACACCCGCTTTCCCGCAAGGTCCGCAAGGGAGTGAATTGAAGCATCTTTTGTAATGAGAGTTATCATGCCCTCGCCGACAATAGCCCCGGCCGCCACAACTTTATTCCCGGAGGTATAGAGCTTTGCCGCCGCATTGGGAGGCAGGATACCGATATCGATCTCACCCTTGATCAGTTTTGGAATCATCGCATCGGCGGAAGCGAAAACCTCAAGGGAAGCGGTCACACCATTGACCACCGGAGGATTTTCAAAAAGCGAAGCCATGCCGATCCCGCTCGCTCCGTTGATCGCCGATATCCGTATTGCTGCGAGGCTTCGCGCCGTTGCGGAACTTCGCGCCGTTGCGGAACTTCGCGCCGCGGCGGGGTTTTGTTCCGCGACGGCTGGAAGGGGTTCATATTTTTCCTTTCCGCCCATAGCGGAAACCGTATACGCACAAAAGCCGCACAGCAGGGCGGTAAAGGTGAAGAATAAACGGAACGCCGAGACATTCCGCGATCCGGCAGATTCATACAACAGCAAAGCAAGTTACTCCTATAAATATAACGTCATATATCGCTTTCCAGACAGAGCGTCTCCGCCTGCCTGGATTCGCCTGCCTCAACACCCGCAGGAGCGGGCAGAGCTTTCGGCTTGTTTACGCGGATATGGAGCTTTCCGTTTTTCAGTTCCACCGTCACTACGGAACCGGAACCGGCCTTCCCTGAGAGGATATCCAGGGACAGAGGATCCTCTATCTCCCGCTGAATAAGCCGCCGCATGGGCCTCGCGCCAAAGGCGGGTTCATATCCCGCATTGATCAGGTACTCTCTGGCGGCGGGTTTAAGCTTTATCTTCAGGGAACGCTCGGCGAGGCGCTCTCCAAGCTCCGCAAGCTGGATATTCAGGATCGCCGACACCTCCTGCCGGGAGAGGGCGTTAAACACCACAATATCATCGATACGGTTGAGCAGTTCCGGACTGAATATGCGCTTGAGTTCACCCATGGCGCTCGATTTTATCTCGTTGTAGTCCGCTATTCCTCCGGTGCCGGTAGAAAAACCGACCCTGGATTCATTGGATATCTGCCGCGCCCCTGCGTTACTGGTCATGATAATCACCGTATTGCGGAAATTGACCGTATGGCCCAGATTGTCCCGGAGCTCTCCCTCCTCCAGCACTTGAAGGAGCAGGTTGAAAACATCGGGATGGGCCTTTTCGATCTCGTCGAGGAGCACCACCGAATAGGGATTGCGCCGCACCTTTTCCGTCAGAACTCCGCCCTCCTCATAACCGATATACCCCGGAGGGGCCCCCACGAGGCGGCTGGAGTTGTGTTTTTCCATGAAATCACTCATGTCCACACGGATGAGGGACTCCTCGCTGCCAAACAGGAATTTCGCGAGGGTCTTCGCCAGCAGGGTTTTTCCGACTCCGGTGGGACCGAGGAAGATAAAGGAACCCAGGGGGCGGCGGACCGAAGAGATACCCGCTCTGGAACGTCTGATCGAAGAGGAGATGAGCGAAATCGCCTCCTCCTGGCCGATAACGGTTTTATGAAGCTCCTTTTCCATATCCATGAGCTTTCTGGTCTCTTCGGTATCCAGGTGTTCCACAGGAATGCCGGTCATGACCGAAAGCACCCTGCATACATCGGCGGGGGTAACCTGAACATTATGCACGGAATCGCTGCTCTGCCAATACTCCCGCAGCATATCCAGTTTCTGCCTGAGTGTGCGGACCTCATCGCGCACCTCCGCGGCCCGTTCATAGTTCTGGGTCTGGACCAGATGCTGCTTCTCCTCATTGAGCGCCACTATGTGCGCCTCAAGTTCGGTGAGTTCCGCCGGGCGCACATCGGCTTCGATCTTTTTCATCGCCCCCGCCTCATCCAGAACATCGATGGCCTTGTCAGGCAGGAACCTGTCTGTTATATACCGCTGCGAAAAGCGGACTATCGCTTCCATCGCTTCATCCTGATACCGGATATTATGATACTCCTCATACCGGCCCTTTATACCTTCAAGTATGGTACGGGTATCGCTTTCGGAGGGTTCATCCACCAGAACGATCTGGAACCGCCGCTCCAGCGCGGCGTCCCGTTCAAAGTATTTGCGGTATTCCTTGAGGGTTGTCGCGCCGATACACTGAATTTCACCCCGTGAGAGGGCGGGCTTGAGCATGTTTGAAGCGTCCAGAGCGCCTTCGGCGCCCCCGGCGCCGATAATCGTGTGGAGTTCATCTATAAACAGAATAATATCCTTTGCCTCGGATATCTCCTTCATTATCCGCTTGAGCCGCTCCTCGAATTCCCCGCGGTATTTCGTTCCGGCGATAATTGACGCCAGGTCAAGGGTCAGTACCCGTTTGCCTATGAGGTTGCGGGGAACCTCCTCGCGGACGATATACTGCGCCAGGGCCTCAACGATGGCTGTTTTTCCGACCCCCGGTTCACCTACAAGTACCGGATTGTTTTTTGTCCGCCTGGAGAGTATCTGGATCACCCGCCGTATCTCCCGCTCCCGGCCCATAACCGGATCGCACTTGCCCTCTTTGGCGCGGGCGGTCAGGTCCCGGCTGTATTCATTGAGCAGCGACGGCTGGGAATTCTTCTGCTGGGGTATGCCGGTATGGTTCACGGCGGGTTTTCTTCCCCCCTGCGGCCCTGCGGAACTCTCCTCTATCCCCGAAGCCTGTATCACCGCCCGTCTGAGGTCCTCCACGGTGATCCCGCTCTTCTCGAAGAAATGCCAGGTTATACTGTGCTCCTCCTTCGATGCGGCGAGCAGCAGGTGTTCCGTACCGATATAATCCTGCCTGAGGGAACGGGCCTCTATGGTAGCGACATCAAGGAGTGTCTTGAACCGCCGCGACGGCGGTACATCCGATGCTATCATGACCCCCGGTTTTACCGGTATCCCCTGTTCAAGCGATAACTGAAACATTAATATATTTACCTTTAACACCTGAAGCGCCGCATATCCGACCCCTTCGGACGACTTGATCAGGGCAAGGATGAGGTGCTCGGGGAAAAGCTGTTCGCTCCCCACCTTGCGGGCCTCCTCCTGGGCCTGTATCGTCAGCAGCTTCTGCGCGCGGGGTGAAAGTCCTTTAAACACTATTGGCCTCCGCTCTATTACATCTATGGTCGAAATTACAAAACTCTTTGAGTTTTACAATTTCCTCATCCATGTATTATTTCTATCCCGGAAAAAGCCTCCTGGATGACTATCGCCCGGAGCCTCTCCATCTTTTTCTCATCCCCTGTGATATCTTCCTCCAGCTGAACATTGGCTGTTTTCACCACAAAATTGAGATGAGCGTCCTGGATACGGTAAAGGAGCGCGGTAACTTCCGCGTGTTTGACGCCCCTCAGTATCCCCAGGTTCAAACCCCATTTTATCT
>JAISVD010000283.1 GCA_031271875.1 Spirochaetaceae bacterium
CGGCGTCCCCTATCTCGACGGCGGTATCGCCGATTCCGTCCCTGTCCGCCAGGCGGAAAAGGACCGGTACGGCAGGATCTTCGCGGTTCTCACCCAGCCCAGGGGGTATCGGAAAAAAGCACCCCGCCCGTCCAGAGACCGTCACCGGTCTCCATTCAGCTCCCTTTTCTATCGGCGTTATCCGGAACTCGTGACAGCCCTCAACACCAGAAATGAACGGTATAATGAAACCATGGATTATATCGATAAAATGGAGAGTGAGGGACGTATCTTCGTGCTCCGCCCTGAACCCCAGCCGGGGCTTTCCCGGCTTGAGCGGAATCCGGAAAGACTGAACGGGCTCCACCGTTCCGGCTACAGGGATATGGAGGAAAACTTTCAGCGTCTTGGTGAGTATCTCGCCGGAGGCTCCTTGTGTTCCTGAAGGAGATCGCCGCTCCCGTGGCCTCCCTCTCCGGTGTCGGCCCTGCGGGGGCGAAGCTGTTCGCCGCTCTGGGCATATATTCCGTTGGGGATTTGCTCTCCCACTGGCCCAGGGATTGGGAGGATCGGAGCAGGCATATTCCCCTCTCATGGCATGGACGGGGAAAGGTCAATACCATCGCCAAAGTTACTGCTCACAGCTGGTTCGGCTACGGCAGAATGAAGACCCTCAAGATACTCATCCGTGATGAGACCGCCGAGGCCGAACTTATCTGCTTTAACCGTCCCTTTCTCGAAAAAACCCTGCCTGTCGGGGGCGTCATCCGGGTGAACGGTTCCTTTGCCGTCAAATACGGCTCCCTCCAGTCTTCGGCTTTTGATGCGGAATTGCTGAGCCGTGAAGGGGAACTTCCGGCAGGGGAAGTTCCCTCCGGAGAAACCGCAGCGGCGGGGAGCGTTCTGCCGGTGTATCCCCTCACCGCAGGGCTTACCCAGACCGCAGTCCGCAAGGCGATGAGCCGGGCTCTGAGGGAATACGGAAAAGGGATAGAGGATGAGCTCCCCCTCAGCGTCATCAGCGGGCGGCATCTGATGACGAAAAAACAGGCCGTTCTGGGGATACACCGGCCCTCCTCGACCGAAGAAGCCCTTCTCGCCAGGAACACCCTCATCTACGAGGAACTGTTCCACTTCCAGCTTTCCATAGCCCGCCGTTCTCTGTCCCGGCGGGGAAAACTTCCCGGAAGCGAGCTTCCCGAAACCGAAGATTCCCCTCAGGAACCGTCTCAGGCGGAGGGGACGAGTTCAGTTCCGGACGGAATGGATGAACCGCTCAGGAACCTTTCTCCCCGGCAGAAGCAGCTTCTGGAACGGCTGCCCTTTTCCCTTACCCCTGACCAGGCGCGCTCCCTTCTCGAAATAAACCGGGAGATCGACAGGGGGTATGAATCCGGGACAAACAGCTCTGTCCCCGCTTGCGGGGACAGAGCTGCCGTGACAGCTACGGCAGCCGTACAGATGTCCCGGCTCCTCCAGGGAGATGTGGGTTCCGGTAAGACTTTGGTCTCGTTTCTGGCCTGCCTCCGGGTTGCCGACTGGGGGGGACAGAGCGCGGTACTGGCCCCCACGGAACTGCTGGCCCGGCAGCACGCGGAAAACGCCGCGAAGCTGCTGGAACCCGTGGGGGTCTCCCTTGCGTTTCTCACGGGAAACGTAAAGGCTGAAGGCCGCAGCTCCCTGCTTTCCGCGTTGAAGGAGGGGAAGATCGATATCGTCATCGGCACCCACGCGCTCTTCTCCCGGCAGGTGGTCTACCGGGACCTGAAGCTCGCGGTAATCGATGAACAGCACCGCTTTGGTGTACTCCAGCGGACTGCGATAATGGAAAAGGGCGGCGCCGTCCCGCCGCATCTTCTCATGATGAGCGCCACCCCGATCCCGAGGACTCTGGCGCTCACCGTTTTCGGCGACCTCGATATCTCCACCATACGAACAATGCCTCAGGGGAGGCTTCCCATAATCACCCATCTCGCCCGTCAGGGAAACGAACGGAAGGTGTACGATTATGTGCGGCGGGAGCTGGAAAAGGGGCGGCAGGCCTATTTCGTCTATCCCCTGATCGACACCGCTGACCCGGATTCCGCCATATACGCGGCCAACCTCAAGTCCGCGGAGGAGATGCACCGCAGGCTTTCGACGGAGATCTATCCCGGTTACCGGACGGCGCTTATCCATTCACGGATCGATGAAAATGAGCAGCGGGAGATCATGGAGGGGTTCAGGAACGGCGATATCAGGATATTGATAGCCACCAGTGTGGTTGAGGTAGGGGTGGATGTGCCCAACGCCACCTGCATGGTGATCGAACACGCCGACCGGTTCGGGCTTTCGGCGCTCCATCAGCTCCGGGGAAGGGTAGGCCGGGGTACGGAGCAGTCCTACTGTTTTCTGGTTTACGGAAACAGGCTCACCGAAGAGGGAAAGGCGCGGATGAAGATCCTCCACGAACACACCGACGGCTTTCTCATAGCCGAAGAGGACCTGAAACTCCGCGGGCCAGGTGAAGTTCGCGGAACTCGTTCCGCCGGAATCCAGCAGTCGGGGTATCTCACCCTCTCCATCGCCGATCCCGTGCGGAACAGCCGAATCCTCGATCAGGCCCGCGGGGACGCCTTTGATCTGGTCCGGCGGGACCCGCAGCTGCTTTCAGGCGACGCCGCACCGATCCGGGAACTCTGGAAACGGGCGCCGCCGTTCAGGGATGTATTGCAGTAGCGCAGCACCATACAACATCCGTCACTCCCCGGATTCTGACTCCGCTTTTCCGCCGTCACCGGTACTGCCCGTGATATCACCTTCAAGCGCGGCAGTTTCCGCTCCATCAGCCGCAGACAGCTTTGCGGAAGTGATAAGGGCCTGATAGAATGTGGGCGATATGAAACACGAATACAGGGTGAGCAAGAAACTGACCGCCATCTGAGCAATGTGAATTCCAATATGTACGTCACTCTGGTTCTTGTATGCTTCTATGATAGAAACGGCAGTGATTCCGATGAAGATGAGCAACAGCCACCAGAGTTTCGATAGTATCAGGAAGAAAAACTGTTTTTTGTTCTCTTTCATCAGTTCAATACTGCAACGCATCACCTGCCGGACAGGCATCTCCGGATTGTCATACAGGATATAGTAAATTTGGGAATACCGCAGAAACACTATATAAATCCCAACAACTATAAAAACAACGGATATTCCGAGCGCTATAAATTGGATAATCTGCGATATCCCTGGTCCATATAAAAAAATAAAGGACATAATAAAAGTAATCAAAGGAATAGAGAGAAACACACAGAGGAGCAGTGACCAGAGATAGTACCAGAGAAACAGCCACAGAGTCATAGAGATGATTCGTTTGAAGTTTTTGAAACCGATGAACACTTCCCCGTAACCGGGATTTTCCCCTCGCAGCATCCTGAAGGAAAATATCTGCAAGCCATAATACAGGGTGGAACCGAAGACTACAGAGATGAAGAAGTGTATCAGCACAATAATAGAATCCATTTTCGGGAAATCGAAAATATATAATACTAACGCTTGTGGCAGCATGATCAAACAATAAATGGTAAAATAGATCAGTACTGCCGCCAATATATTCCGCCCATATTTCTTCATTCCCTGTGATATAGCTGACCATATCTGTGCATTTTGAATATCCATCAGGATTCTCTTTCCTCAGAATTTGTTTCCTGAATCAGCGGATCCTGTTCAATTTGTGAAGGCTGTACCTCTTCCTCAGGCGGTTTTACTTTCGTAATGAGGGCCTGATAGAATGCAGGCGATATAAAAGATGAATACAGACTGATCCAGAATATAACCACCACATAGGCGATGCCGAGTATGATACTGAGACCGATACTTTCCGCGTATATGGCGAACATGAAGGTGCAGAAGATTCCGATGATGACGAGAACCCTCCACCAGAGCGCCGATACAATCAGGAAGAAAAACTGTTTCTTGTTCCCCTGCATCATTTCAATACTGCGGCGCAGCGCCTGCCGGACAGGCATCTGCGGGTTGTCATACAGAATATAGTACGCTTGAGCATACCGCAGAGACAGGATACAAATTCCGACCAACATAAAAATATAGCTTATCGCGGATGCCAGAAAGAGGATGTCTTGCTCAGTTGATCCCATTTCCGCGATAACGAGGGTAATAATCCATGGAGCGCAGAGGGGTATCATCCAGATCAATTCCCAGAGAGATAGCCACAATGTCATACAGGTGACCTGCTTGAAGTTTGCGAAACCGATAAACAGCTTTCCGTAGTCAGGGGTTCCCCCCCGCAGTAACATGAGGGGGAAGATATACAGGCCATACGCCAAGACATAGACTAACATACAGAACAACACACAGCCGATGACGATTATCAGAATAGTATAAACCGTTGACAGTGAACTGAACAGATATGCAAGCCCGCCGAATACAAGCCCCAGGGGCAGCACAATACCGCCAGCTACTGAAGAATAGATCAACAGTGCCGCCAGCATGTGCCATCCATATTTCTGCATCCCCTGTGATATAACCGGGCGTATCTGTGCATTTTGAATATCCATCGGGATTCTCCTCTTTATTTCTGATCAGTATATCTTTTGTCGTAAGGTTTGTCAAAATAATTTAAAATGGTGAAAATATATATATTGTGTTTATTAGAGTATTGAGAAAAATAGTTTCGATGATTGGGCCTGACATACATAACCATTGCTTTTTTCCTGAATTCGGCTATAATAATATTGAATGTTATTATAGCCGAATTGGTGGATATATGTTTATCAAACGACACATGGAAGAGGCCATAAAAAGAATCTCACACATGTTTGGCGCTGTGCTCGTAACCGGCGCACGGCAGGTAGGTAAGACTACGCTGCTCAAAGAAGTTACCGGCGGACTGCCCTATGTGACACTGGATGACCCCATCCTGCTCAGGTCAGCCCGGGAAGAAGCAGGTACGTTTTTCAGGAATATGCCGCCGCCTCTTTTTATTGACGAAATACAGTATGCTCCTAACCTGTTTCCTTATATCAAAATGAGTATCGACAGCAGCAGGAAAAAGGGGCTGTTTTTCATGTCCGGTTCGCAGCAGTTCCATCTGATGAAAAATGTCAGCGAATCCCTTGCCGGACGACTGGGAATACTCAACCTCATGGGACTATCCCTGCGTGAGATATTTGCTGCGGATTTTAATGCCCCCTTTATTCCCGCTGACAGCTATTTTGAAGCGCGGAGAAGCAGCCTCAAAGATGTGGAATACAATGATATCTGGCATATTATTCACCGGGGTACTATGCCGGAGCTGCATAGTACCCCGGATTATGACTGGGAAATGTTTTACGGTTCCTATGTCAGAACCTATATTGAAAGGGACGTCCGGGCGCTCTCACAGGTGGGCGATGAGGTACAATTTGTGCGTTTTATGACGGTTATGGCAAGCATGACAGGACAACTGCTCAATATGGCGTCAGCGGCACGGGATGTGGGAATCAGCGCGCCCACTGCCGACCGCTGGCTTTCCATTCTTACGGCATCGAATATTGTATTTTTATTGCAGCCTTTTCACAGCAATATCACAAAACGGATGGTAAAAACTCCCAAGATATATTTTCTTGATACCGGCCTTGCCGCGTATCTTACCCGCTGGAATACTCCGGAGGTATTGCGCAACGGCGCCATGGCGGGAGCCTTTTTTGAAACCTTTGTTATCGCTGAAATTATCAAGAGTTACTATAATACCGGTTCTCTTGATCTGCCGCTGTTTTTTTACCGTGACAAGGACATGAATGAGATTGATCTGCTTATCCTGAGGAATGGTGTAGTACATCCCATTGAAATAAAAAAACACGCCGATCCAAAAAAGGAGGATATCAAGGCTTTTGGAATCCTTGATAAAATCAATGGAATAAAACGCGGTCCCGGCGGTGTTGTGTGCCTGTATGATACTCTTATCACTCTTAAAGACGATGATAAGATTATTCCGGTACGATGGTTATGAGATGGACATGTCCGAAAAGTCGGTTACTTTTCGGATAGCCCCTGTATCAGGGGGATCACCTCTGCGAGATTCTGAGGGGATGCCAGGACAAGAGAGAGCGCCTCCTCCTGCGGTTCCGCGAGGTCTTTGATAAAAACAGGCTTCATCCCGGCGGCTGATGCTCCCAGGAGTCCTGCGGGGGAGTCCTCAAGCACGATACACTCCTCCGGCAGAAGAGCTCTGTCCCCGCCGGGCTCCCGGTTCAGGAACGCTTCATTGATGCGCCCGAGGGCGGCGAGGAATATATCCGGCGCGGGCTTGCCTTGTTCAACTTCGTTCCCGAAAGCAAAGGCGGTAAAATACCCGGTGAGACCCGCCCGCCCGATCATCCAGAGAGCGCTCTCCCTGCCGCTCGATGTGGCCACCGCAGCAGGTATCTTCTGTTCCGCCAGAAATCCGAGGAGCTTCCGCAGTCCGGGTTTTTCCGGGGGGCCATCCCGTTCCATCTCCTCCCGCATCAGCTTCCGGGCGCGGGACAGAAATTCCTCACAGGGAAAATCCGCTCCCCACTCATCCTGCATGATTCTGCGGGTGTCCCGGCTGTTTCTCCCGATGCACGCCGTATATGTTTTTTCGGAGAGTTCCCGGCCCGTCTCACCGGCGACCTGTTTCCACACGTTGAAGCACAGCCGCTCAGTATCGAACATCAGCCCGTCCATATCAAAGA
>JAISVD010000006.1 GCA_031271875.1 Spirochaetaceae bacterium
TCATCGATATCCGGGTATACCCGAATCCGTAGAGCAGTCCCATCACCGACGAGGAAGCCGCGAGCAGTATCGTGGCGTAACGCTCGTAATTGTATATTTTTTCGATCTCCGCCGCGAACAGCAGATCGCTCTTCGCAAAGAGCGTGATTATCTGTTCCTTGAAGACAGTCATCATGACGAAGAAAAAGAGACCCAGCCCCATATTTATGATAAAGGTGCGCTTGAATATCGCCAGAGCGCGGGCAATATTATTGTTTCCCAGATTCTGGCTGATTATCGACGCCTCCGCTTCTTCAACCCCTATAGGCGGCGTGGTGGAGATGGCGCTGATCCTGTTGGATATGCCCAAAGCGCCGACGACCATACTGCCGTAGGCCGCGCTCATGGAATTGACAATTACCTTTCCCAGACTGAAGACGAATTTTTCCATGAAAACCGGCAGGGAGAGTATCAATATGGGCTTGAGGGTCTCTGCGGAAAAATCGATATATCTGAATGAAAGCCTGAAAGGGTTTTTTCTCCCTGTCATGTTTTTTATCGCGATACAGGTTATCCCCAGATGGGAGACGAGGGAAGCCGCAGAAAGCAGCAGGATCCCCCCGCCGATCACATATACCAGAAAAAGGGTCGCGCCGAGCTTCAGGGTGAACATGAGGATATTACAGAAGAGGATGATCTTTGTATTTCCCTTTGCCTTTTCAATCGAAAAATAGATCGTATTGATAAAGATGCAGATAAGCATAGCTGTTTCAAGGATAAAATATACCGAACCTGTTTCCTGCAGGTCCCTGGGCATTCTGAGGAATTGCAGAAACTGTGTCGAAAAAGGGATAACCAGCATGAGGATGAACAGGCTGATTATCAGCGCGAGAAAGACCAGGGTGTTAATGTTTTTATTCATCCGCTCCATATCCCCAGCGCCGAAATGGCGGGCGATCAGAATCCCTCCGCCGACGGCAAGGCCCCCGCCGATAGCGGAAAGCATGGACTGTATCTGTGAAATAAAGGATACGGTTGACGCGACGGCGGCGCTCATGTTCGACGCGATAAGGATATCAAAAAGCGAAAAGAGCTGACTTATGCTGTTGTACAGAACCAGCGGAACCGCTATCGAAATGAGTACCTTCCACATATCCCCTTCAAGGATAAATGTCCGCCTCTTTTCATCTTTTTCCGAAATCGTAATAGCCATGTCCCTATACTAATAAAGAAGAAATAAAAAATCTGTACATTTATTGCTTTTTTTTGCAGATTATGTGCATAATTTGATATCATGACATCCGATTTCAGACTTATTGATCCGGAAGCCGGTTTTTCCATCATCCGTAAGACCAGGGCTCCCACGAATCAGGGACGCCATTTTCATCCCGCATGGGAACTGTTCTACCTCGCTTCCGGCAGCCGTACCTTTTTTTACGCAAGCAGGACGATCTCCATCGCCGCCGGAGACCTGCTTTGTGTAAGGCCCGGTGTTCTCCACCGGGGGCTGAACAGGAAAAACGAAGTGTGCGATCTGTTCAATATTTATTTTGACGACAGCGCCTCCCCCTTTTTTCTCCAGCTTCTTCCGCTGCTCACCGGCTGGGAGGCCGGAGGAAATCCGGTAATGAATGTACGCGGGGTGGACAGGTTCAGGATAGTAAAGCAGTTTACCGATATCGCCGAGGAGCTCAGGGAGAAACGGCAGGGATATATCCCCATGGCATGGGGGCTGCTTTCACAGACCCTGGTCGAGCTGGCGCGGTATATTCCCCCGGGCGGAAACGGCAACTCCGAATATGCCATGAACAGAACCATCACCGATGTCGTGGACTACCTCTGCGAGAACTACCGGAACCCGATCTCCCTCGGCGGCACGGCACGGCTTTTCAGCCTCACAGAATCCTACCTCAGCCGGGCGTTCCATCAGGCCACGCAGTTCTCATTTATTGAATACCTGAACAGCCTGCGGATACGGGAGGCGTGCAGACTGCTTATTGAAGGAAACATGCAGGTCTCCGCCATCGCGGAGGAGTGCGGCTTCGTGAGTATCACCCAGTTCGGGCGGTGTTTCCGCAAATTTACCGGAACATCGCCCCTCGTATACAGAAAGAACGGCGGTTTCCGGTGAATCAGCTGCTCTGAACAGAATAATCCAAAAAGACGGCTGATTCTTATATTGCGGGAGGTTTAAATCATCCTTTACGATAATAATTGGGAGTCGATCTTCCTGAAAAGCGTGAAAATTTCACGGGCAGTAGCGGGGCTGCTGTTTTCAAGCAGAATATCGATGCCGGGTTTTTTCTGCATGAGGAGTTTCAGCAGAGCAGGGTAGTCAAGTTCGCCGGTTCCGGCGGGCAGGGCGCCCGTTTTTTTACCGCCTTCCATGCGGAAATCCTTCGCGTGTATGGCGGCGATATGCTCTCCAAACGCCTCAAAGGCCCTTTCGAAAAAGGTATCCTGAGGTTCAGAAAGTCCCTCAGCAGGGATGAGATTGACCGGATCATAGATGACCTTCAGCGCCGGGGACCTGAAGCGGTTCAGGAGTTTTGCCATGAGTTCAACAGAACTGATAGTGTGCTGTCCGGCGACAGCTTCCACGGCGACAATGGAACCGCATTTTTCCGCCGTATTGAGCAGCCGTTCAATTGAAGCGCACAAAAGTTCGAACGTTTCGGGCTTTTCCGTGTCCGGGTGCCAGGAGCAGTCGGGATTGCAGGAGCCTGTTTCGGTTCCCACCATGGGACAGCCGAAATCCCGGGCAAACCGGAGGTGCTCCTCAAAGCGGCGGAGCATTCTGTCCCGCTGGTCCGGATCGGGGTGCACCGGATTGATGTAGCACCCGAGTACCGCAATGGCGATACCCCGCTGCTCGAAGATAGTTTTTATGCGGCGGGCATATCCCGGGGTAAGACCTCCGGGGACAGAGGGGGGATCGGGAAATGCCTTTGCCAGGGCGAGCTGAATTGAGACGGGAGCGAATGTGGACAGTGTGTCTGCGAGCTCCTCCGCGGATTTTTTACCGTAATCGTGTGCGCGTAAGCCTATTTGTAACATATGTACAGTTTATTGAGAAATATACAGATTGTAAAGGAGCGATGCAGGTGATGGAAAAAATAGACTTGCATTCTTTTGGCGGTCAACCGGATGGTGTTTCCGACAACTCAGAAATTTTTGCCTCCGCGCTGGGAAAACTCAGGAGCGCTGGAGGCGGAATCCTTATCGTTGGTTCCGGGATATGGAAAACCGGTCCGCTGGAAATTTTTTCGGATACTACCCTGATACTTGACGATGAAGCGGTTATCTCTTTCATTCCCGAACCGGACCGGTATAATCCGGTTTTTTCCAGATGGGAGGGCGTTGAATGTTGCGCCATGCATCCCTGTGTTTTCAGTACGGGACAGAAGAATATTACCATAACCGGAAAAGGACGGCTTGAAGGAAACGGTCAGGTCTGGTGGCAGATGCTGCGGGACAAGCGCGCCGCCGGACAGTCGGCGCCT
>JAISVD010000072.1 GCA_031271875.1 Spirochaetaceae bacterium
CTTCCTCTTCGGTCATATATACCATCTCTTTGTCTCCTGTAATCTATGCATCCTGATATACACAAACGGTTACAAAATCGTTTCATCTTTCCCGCTGACCGTTTCCCCAGCTCTGTCCCCGGATACCCGGTTGCCCAAACCGAAAAACCCGTTTATAGTTGAGGCAATACAGAATCACCACTTTAGACAACAGCGGGAGAATTGATATAATGAACAGATCATCGGATAGAGAACATATAGAAGGGGAAAAGCGGTCAGCGGTTTCCCGGGCTGCGCCGTCTCACGCCGTTGCGGCGCAGAGCTCCGCATCTCACGCCCCCCTCTGGCACGGCCGTTTTACTGAAGGCCCCGATGCGGACGCCGTTGCCTTTGAAACATCGATCCATGTTGACTCACGGATGGCCGCCGATGATATCCGGGGAAGCCGGGCCCACGCGGCCATGCTCGGCAGGACAGGAATCATCCCCGAATCCGAAGCGGCGGCGATTGCGGAGGAGCTGCAAAAGATAGCCGGTGAACTGGAACGCGGGGAGCTTGAGATCGATACCTCCGCCGAGGATATCCACTCTTTTATAGAAGGTATTCTCACCGACCGCCTCGGGGACGCCGGGCGGCGGGTCCACACGGGCCGGAGCCGCAACGACCAGATCGCTCTGGATGAACGGCTCTACCTCCGCCGGGCAATTCCCGCCCTCCAGCGGGAACTGCTCGGTCTGCTCAAGACCCTCACCGCAATCGCCTCGGAGCATACGGAAACGCTCCTTTCAGGATACACCCACCTCCAGCGGGCCCAGCCGGTAACTTTGGCCCACCACCTCTGCGCCTGGTGCTGGATGCTCACCCGCGATTCAGGCCGCCTCTCGGACGCCCTCTCCCGGAGACGTACCTCCCCCCTCGGCGCAGGCGCTCTGGCAGGCAGCGGGCTTCCTTTGGATCGGAAATCGGCGGCGGATGAACTGGGCTTTTCCGGGGTCACCGAAAACTCCCTCGATACCGTCGCCGACCGGGACTACTGCATCGAGATCACCGCCGCTCTCTCCATACTGATGACCCATCTCTCCCGGTTCTGCGAGGAGATCGTCCTCTGGGCAACCGAAGAATTCGGTTTTATCAGGCTTTCGGAAAAATGGTCTACCGGTTCCAGCATCATGCCCCAGAAGAAAAATCCCGACTTTGCGGAATTGATCCGGGGACGCACCGGGCGTGTCTACGGAGATCTTATAGCCCTGCTTACCCTGATGAAGGGGCTGCCCCTCTCCTATAACCGGGATATGCAGGAGGACAAGCAGAGCCTCTTTGACGCCTATGATACGGCCCTCTCCTGTGTGACTGTTTTCGATTCGATGATCGCCTCTGTTTCATGGAACACCGAACGGATGGCGGCCTCCTGTACCGGCGGACACGCTAACGCCACCGATCTTGCCGACTACCTTGTACGGAAGGGTATGCCCTTCCGTACCGCCCACGGCGTCGCGGCCTCCGCTGTCCGGTACTGCGTCGATAACGGGATCAATCTGGAAGATATGCCCCTTGAGGAACTGCGCGCACGTTCTCCGCTTATCGATGGAGATATATTTGAAAAGCTCACACCTGCCGCCTGCGTTGCCGCCCGGGACCTTCCCGGCGGCCCCAACCCCGCCCGGGTGAGGGAGCAGCTTGCGGCGCTGAACACCTTTATCGCCGAGACCGAACGCAGTCTGCCCCCGGCGGAATAAACCCTATTGTGAAATTGTGTACCGTCTTGGACGGAACTGACCCCGGTATAGCCGGGGCCGGTCTTTCTGTTTAATCTTTAAAGCTCTGTCCCTCCGGTCACCGCCGGGCTTCTTCTGCGTCACATGTGAAAAACCCTCCCGCGCTTATCAGAATATCCGCGTGGGAAGCACACTCCTGAACCAGCTCGGCGGTATTGACAATAACCGGCACGCTCTTTCCGATTATGTCTCCCGCGTTCTCCGCGATAGCCGCGCTCCTTCAGAGAAACGAAAAAGTGCTTTTTTTAACGGAATTTATTCGGAAACCGAAAATTTCCGAACAACTCTGCTGTAAAATTGGCGGAAAAAGTTGACCTTTCCATCACCCTGTTAGTATCTTTTTATAAAGTAAGTTAACCCCTGATTAAGCCGCTGATTTATTCAATCCAGAATAAACCACTGTTATTTTAATGAAGGTTACAGAAATTCGGGGTAAAAAACTTTTATTATCAAGGCAGCAAAAAACAGTATAGCCTGAGACTGCCGGTTTGAGGTTTCACATGAAGGAACATAAAGAGAAAGAGGAGATCAGGGAAGAAGAACCGGAGGTGTCCAGACCGCAGAATGAAGCCGATCCCGGCACAGCCGGTATTGAGGTTCCTGATGAATCGGCGGAGGAGATGCTCACGGAGAGCAGACTCGCCGACCTTGAAAAGGAGAATGCGGAACTCAAGGACCAGTATCTGCGCAAGGTGGCTGATTTCGACAACTACCGTAAACGTATGATACGGGAGAAGCAGGAAGCCTTTGAATACGCGAATACCGGACTGCTCACCGACCTGATCGCCATACTCGACGACTTTGACCGCGCACTGGCGGCTTCGGCGGAGAGCGGTGAAAACCATTCTATAATTGATGGTATCCGCATGATAAACAAACAGATGCGGGGGCTGCTGGAAGCGAAATACTACCTTTCATGCTATACGGTTGAGGGTGACCTGTTTGATCCGAACATACATGAAGCTATCGCAAGTACGCCCGCAGCAGTAGCCGAACCGGTTATCGCTGAAGTATATTTAAAGGGATACATGCTTCGTGACCGGGTCATCCGTCCCGCAAAGGTGCTTGTGCACATGCCCGACGGATCTGTTACTGAGAGCGCTCTCTCAAAGAGAGATAACGAACCGGATGATCCGGCTCACGATAAGATAAGCGAAGGAGAATAGGAGATAGAGTATGGGAAAGATTATAGGTATTGACCTTGGCACCACAAACTCTTGTGTTGCCGTAATGGAAGGCGGGGAGCCTGTTGTAATACAGAACTCAGAAGGAGGACGTACAACCCCCTCGATTGTCGGTTTCACTGCGAAGGGCGAGCGGATTGTAGGCCAGCCCGCAAAAAACCAGATGATTACGAACCC
>JAISVD010000083.1 GCA_031271875.1 Spirochaetaceae bacterium
CTTTTTCCCGCACAAGCTCGGCGATAGGTTTTATTTGGTTTGCATTATTCACCTGATAGGGAATCTCCGAAAAAATGATAGATTCCTTTCCCCGTTTGTCAACCTCAATCGTAAAACGGCCGCGTATCACAATTTTACCGCGGCCGGTCTTGTAGGCTTGCTTTATTCCCCGGCGGCCGAAAATAATACCCCCTGTGGGAAAGTCCGGCCCCTTTATATACTTCATCAGCTCTTCGACGGTAATATCCGGTTTTTCGATATAGGCGCCCACCGCCGTCGCTATCTCCCGCAGATTATGGGGGGGCATGTTCGTAGCCATTCCGACCGCGATACCGGAGGAACCGTTAGCGAGCAGAAAGGGAAACGCCCCCGGAAGAACCGACGGTTCCTTCAGGGAGTCGTCAAAGTTCGGCACAAAATCAACGGTATCTTTTTTTATATCATCGATAATCGCATCGGATATACGGGCAAGTTTTGCCTCGGTGTACCTGTACGCCGCCGGCGGATCTCCGTCAACGGACCCGAAATTTCCCTGCCCGAATATAACCGGATAGCGCATGGAAAAGTCCTGGGCAAGCCGGACCAGAGCGTCATATACTGACCCGTCTCCGTGGGGATGATACTTACCAAGCACATCCCCGACGATACGGGCGCATTTTTTCGTGGGTGTGTTATACCGCACACCCATCTCCTCCATGGAATACAGAATACGGCGGTGAACGGGTTTCAGCCCATCCCGTACATCGGGCAGAGCGCGGCTGACGATAACCGACATCGAATAGGTCAGATACGCGCTTCTTACTTCCTCTTCTATCGTAACAGGAACCAGCATCCCCCCTTCGGGGGTCTTAAATTCGTCCACAGATCACCTCTATATTTGTCCGTTATTGGAAGAGAAATGCATTGCATTTCTCAATCACTCCTCTGTTATCGACTTTTACACAATATTATAACCTTTTTCGATTTAAAAGAAAACAGGTTGTATTTTCTGTAAGGTGCTGATAAGTCGAGAAATTATTGTTGCCAAATGATATATATTTCTTTAAGCAATATCTCATACTTCTATTAGAATAACTCCGTTTGCATATGTTTTTTTATGTTTGTTGTGCTGTTACAACTTAATAACATATTATAATGAATCCGCAATAACTTTTCATTCGCTATTTTTTTTAAATCAACAGAATTGAGTATTTCTGTAGTAATGGGCCTTTTGGAATCCCAAAAAATAATTGAATTCAAAAATAATTCCGTTTTTTCACTCTTCAATAAAGAATAAACCATTGATGCTTCTTCTTCTGTATTACATAGATATGGTGTAAGTTATATATTACATTTTGCCAAAGCAAGAATATATCTCAGTAAGAGTTATCCTTATTTTTTAAAGCAAGCTCTAAAAACCTAACAAATATTTTCAGAGCTTGCCTTCACCTTATAAAATTTCCCCCAGTAACTCAGATGTCCAAATTCGTCACATACACAGCGTTGTCTTCAATAAATTTGCGGCGGGGTTCCACCTGTTCACCCATAAGGGTTGAAAACGTGCGATCAGCCTCAACCGCATCCTCAAGGAGAACCCGCTTCATCTTCCGCCGTGAGGGATCCATGGTGGTTTCCCACAACTGGTCGGGCATCATCTCTCCGAGTCCCTTGTATCGCTGTATCTTTATCTTGTCAGTATCCCTGCCTATCTCCTGGAAAATGATATCCCGTTCCGCGTCATCGTAGGCATACCACTCCCTCTTCTCAAACATGATCTTGTACAGGGGCGGCATAGCGAGATACACAAATCCTTTTTCCACAAGTTCCGTCATATAACGGTAAAAAAAGGTAAGCAGCAGGGTACGGATGTGGGAACCGTCAACATCGGCGTCGGCCATGATAATTATCTTGTGGTATCTCAGTTTATCCACATTGAAATTCTGCCCGACTCCGGCGCCGAGGCTCGCAATGATCGGCTGCAGCTTTTCGTTTCCGATGACCTTATCGATGCGCGTTTTCTCGACATTGAGCATCTTTCCCCAGAGGGAAAGTATCGCCTGAAACGCGCGGTTCCGTCCGCCCTTTGCGGAACCTCCCGCGGAGTCCCCCTCGACTATGAATATCTCACACTTTGCAGGATCCTTCTCGGAACAGTCCGCAAGCTTTCCCGGAAGCCCCGCGCTGTCAATGGCGTTTTTCCTGCGGGCCACATCCCGGGCTTTTCGCGCCGCGATACGGGCCGTGGCGGCGAGGACGCTCTTTTCAAGTATCCTGTTGATAACAGAGGGGTTCTGTTCAAAAAAGAGGGTAAGCTGGTCATTCACAAAGGATTCCACGATCCCTTTGACCTCGGAGTTTCCCAGCTTTGTCTTTGTCTGCCCCTCAAACTGGGGTTCCGGTATCTTGACGGAGATAACCCCGGTCAGTCCCTCCCGGACATCGTCACCGGAAAAGGGTTCCTCCATTTTCTTCGCGAGTTTGGAATTTTTGAGGAATTCATTCAGAACCCTTGTCAGGGCGCTGCGCAGCCCCACAAGATGGGTTCCTCCCTCACGGGTATTGATGTCATTCACAAAAGAGAGCATCGTTTCATTGAATGAATCATTATACTGAAGCGCAACCTCTACCTGAATATCATCCCGTTCCCCGCTGATATACACCACTTCCTTGTGAAGGGCTGTCTTGCTTTCATTAAGATATGAAATAAAATGCCGTATACCGCCTTCAAAATTGAATACGGATTCCTTTGGCGTTGAAAGCCGCTCATCCCGGAGTATGATTGTTACTCCGCTGTTGAGAAAAGCGAGCTCCCTGAGCCTGTTGGCAAGAATATCAAAGTTATGGTTTGTTGTGTCGAATATGGTTCCGTCAGCCTGCCAGCGTATGGTAGTTCCCTGGTTTTCCGTCTGTCCGATGATTTTTACCGGCTCAACCATATCGCCCCGGTCGTATTTCTGGTAATACATCTGCCCGTCCTTGCAGACCTGCGCTTCACACCAGCAGGAAAGGGCATTTACAACGGAAACGCCTACACCGTGAAGTCCTCCGGAAACCTTATATGAACCCTTATCAAATTTGCCCCCCGCGTGGAGCCGGGTCATGACAAGTTCAAGGGCGCTCACCTTTTCCGTAGGATGAATATCAACGGGTATACCGCGGCCATTGTCCTCAACATGGACAATGTCATTTTTCTCAAGTACAATAAGAATCCTGTTACAGAACCCTGCCATAGCTTCATCGATAGAGTTATCCACAACTTCATACACCAGATGGTGCAATCCGTCCGGTCCTGTTGATCCGATATACATACCCGGTCTCTTGCGTACCGCATCAAGGCCTTTTAATACCTGTATATTATTCGCTGAATAAGAAGTATTCATTTTATATCCTTATATTGAAGAAACATGCAAACTTAAGTATATCCATATTGCGGAAAAAAGTAAAGAAGGAGTATAATTCTTAGTATGTCTGGATGGAATTACAGTATCTTCTGGAAAGAGGCGAAAAATCAGTTTAAAACTGAGCTCAATGAGCAGGAATTTACCATGTGGTTCAATATGGAATATCACTCCTCCTCGGAGTCTTCCATTATCCTCAGCGTTCCATCTTCATTTTATCGGGATCAGATAAAGCAGCGTTATCAGTCAAAGATAGAAAACAAGCTGCAGGAGCTCTCCGGGCAGCCTCTGAATATCGAATTCATCGTAAAACCCCGGGTAAAAGAGGAGATGCAGGATCAGGAGCGTGCAGGGGATTCTGAAACTCCCTATGCAGCGGCCCCTGTTCTGGCGGAAAACCGGATCACCTATCCAGCCCGGCAGGCAATAAGGGAAAAAACAACAGAAAAACAGAACCATCCCATGCTCAGGGCGGATTATACTTTCAACCATTTTGTTGTCGGTGAAAACAGCTCCTTTGCCTATAACGCCGCCATGGCGATATCAAAAAATCCCGGTATTTCATATAACCCCTGTCTCATATACGGCGGTGTAGGGTTGGGAAAAACGCATCTTATTCAGGCGGTGGGTAATTATATACATGCCGTTTCGGATAAAAAGATCATATATACCACGGCGGAAAATTTCACAAACGAATTTATACAGGCGCTTCAGGACAAAACGACAAAAGATTTCAAGAACAAATACCGGTCTGCGGATATTCTTCTGATCGATGACATCCATTTTCTCCAGAAAAAAGTCGAAACCCAGGAGGAGTTGTTTCACACATTCAACGCTCTCTATGATGCGAATAAACAGATGATATTTACCTGTGACCGGCCGCTTTCGGAGATAAAGAATATGTCGGAACGCCTCTGTTCCCGCTTTGAACGGGGACTGAATGTGGATCTCCAGCCGCCGAGTTATGAAACGCGCTGCGCTATTCTGAACAAAAAAGCGGAACATAAAAGTGTATCCATCCCGCAGGAAGTTATTGAACTGATTGCCCTCAATATAGCAAGTAACGTCCGCGATCTTGAGGCGTGTCTGACAAAACTCATAGCGTATTCGGAACTGGTAAACAAATCGGTAACCCTTGACGTTGCCCGGCAGCAGCTCAGGGATACCTTCAATTCACCAAAAGATATATCCATATCGATAGAAATGATACAGAAGGTTGTTTCAAACTACTTCAATATATCATATCAGGATATGAAGGGTAAAAAACGGACCAGGGCCATAGCTTTTCCTCGGCAGATAGCAATGTATATTGCCCGTGAAATAACTGAATATTCCACTACGGAACTTGGCATGGAATTCGGCGGACGGGATCATACCACTGTAATGCACGCCTGTCAGAAGATAGATGAACGTCTAAAATCGGATTCAACCCTGGAACCCATGCTCCGCACTCTCATTCACAAGATTAAGGAATACGAAAAATGATTTGTCCTTAAAAAATAACTTTTGGACAAACCTGTGGGTTTTATGTTAGAATATTGTGTACAGGCTGTTGAAAAAACCGCCTGACTGTGCATTTGTGGATATGTTCTCATAACTCATGAAGAGTTATGAGAACTCCATCCCCTTATATTATAAAAAAGTAAGGCGGTTATCCCCATTTCCACAGAGCCTACTACTACCATTACTATTATATATAATATATATAATAATAGGATAAACACGGAGGATACATGAAATTTACATTTGACAGAGACGTTCTGCTGAGGGAAATTCTCATAGCTCAGGAAGTTATAGCGACAAAAAACGCGCTTTCAATACTTTCAAATGTTATGTTTACCGCAGAAAACGGTACTCTCACCATCCGGGCAACTGACCTCAAAATACAGTTTGAAACAAGAATTCCCGTTGAAATTATTGAGTCCGGAACGACAACTATCTATTGTGACAAATTCCAGAGTATCCTCACTGCGCTTCCTCCGCGGGAGATTGAATTTAATCAGAAAGATATAACCATCTC
>JAISVD010000102.1 GCA_031271875.1 Spirochaetaceae bacterium
CCAGAACGGAACTTTCCGGCAGGGAGAGTTCCTCCGCGGCGGTGCGGGTCATTCTGAGAGCGTTCTCCCTTCCCTGCTCCCCGGTACAGGCGTTTGCGTTTCCCGAATTGACGATCACCGCCTGGGCTGTTCCCACCTCGATACGGGAGCGGGTCAGTTTTACCGGTTCGGCCTTTACGATGTTCTGTGTGTAAATTCCTGCGGCAGCGCAGGGCAGTTCAGAAAAAATAAGAGCCAGATCAGGCTTTGTTCTGCCCGGTTTGATCCCCGCGCAGACCCCGTTCGCTGTAAAACCTTTTGCTGCGGTAACTCCGCCTTCAACATGTTCCATCGCTTTCACCCTTATCAACTGGATACAAAACCAAACAATGTCAGGTTTTGTAATTATTTTTACTTTATACAATAAAAGCAAACAGGTCAATTGACGGTTAATAAGGAGGCGTGCTATTATATAAAGGTTATTCAGTATGTGTGGAGGAAGTCGATGCCCGGAACCGCTGAACAGGATACACAGAAGATACAGGATAATGCCTGCGCCGAGAAGATTTACTGCGCCAATTGCAGCCACTGCAAACTGGTAACCGCTCCCGGAGGCTCAACGGATCAGTTTTATCTGAGGGTACGGTGTAATGCAGGAAAATGGCGGAAAAAGCTTGGCGAAGAGAAATTTTACAAGTATTTTAGTATCATGCGCAGGAGTATCGAATACTGCGATAGATATGAAGAGATGGGAGCGCCCGAGGAGTTCATGAAGGAACTCAGGAGATCGCTCCCCGTAAGGGATGAAACCTATGATATGTACACGGATTAAGGTGGTTTCCGCTGCAGTGCTGACAGCGGTTCTTTTTTTTGCAGGCTGTTCAACTGTTCCCAAGGAGATACCGGAAGATCTTTCCGCGTCGGAGCTGACCGTTCTGGCTCAGGAGCAGACCGACAAGGGCAACAACAGGGGAGCCGAAGTCTATTACCAGACTATCATTGACCGTTATGAATATGATGCCTCCGCGCGTATCGCGGCTGAGTTTGAGATCGCCCATATAAAGGTAAAACAGAGGAGATGGGATGAGGCGTCCCAGCGGCTTCAGGCACTTATTGCGCAGTACGGCACAGATACCTCAATGAGCCTTCCCCCGGAATATCTTAAACTGGCAGAAATAGATCTTGCAAAAGTACCCGCCGGAGGCTGAGGATAATTACCCGGTTAAAAATGAAAAAGGCTGTTCAGGACAGTAACATCCTGACAGCCTTTTTTCTTTTTTAATAAACGCATGTAGATTTATATCCTCCGTCAAGAGCTTGAACAGTGTGTATGTATTCCGTCCGATAAAGAGTTAGTTCGGACTTGTCTTTTCCATCAGAATGATAACGTTTACCTCGATGTCCTTTTCGCTGATAAGCGAATCGATGAGGTCCTTTGAATACAGTCCTGAACCGCGCGGTACGGGGTGCGGTTCGGCATCACCGATGAGGATTACCCGCCGGATCGCTTCGGGGTCCCATTCGTAGAAAACCAGAGACGAGTACAGCGCTTCATAGACCGCTTCGGGGATATCCCTTCCCCCTGAGACGCGGAATGAATTGAGGGATCTGCTGAACTCGCTGAGGTTTGAGGTAAAGGGGAATATCCGTACAGGCAGGTTTTGATACCTGAATTCGTCATTATAGTCCTTATACAGAACAAGTCCGATCCGGCAGGAGCGGTATTGTGAAAGCAGCTCCTCCAGCAGCGGAGGAAGCATGGACCGGATCGATTTGATGTCGTCCGCCATACTCGCGGTTGCATCGATAGTAAGGATAAGATCGATTTTTTTGTCCGGAGCTGCCGGTTCAAGAACACGGCGTATCTTGTCAATTATATCATCTGTTCCGGATGAATAGAGTATCTGCCCGCTGCCGCTTTTCGCAATATCGCTGAAGCTTTCAACAACCTCGGTACGGAATTCATCATTCAGTACCGGCTCTTCCGGAGCCTCCGCTGAGGGAAGCAGATCGATCACAAAGGGGTTGTCCCTGAACGCGCCGTCATAGTCCGTATAGGGCTTCTCAAAGGCCCGGACATTGATAAAGAGTCCTTTGCGGATAATTTCAGTACCGCTGCGGGCCCATTGATATCCGTACTCCATTACAGGGGGGATGAAAATGTGAAACGCCCTGCCGAACACTTCATCATCCTCAGGGGTTGAATCCGCCAGGCTGAAAAGCCCCTCATCAGGGGAAAGAAATTCGCCGTCCAGTATCCGCAGTTCATCTCCGTTTACCGGATTCCACCGGGGATCGCGAAAAGCGTAGTTATCTTCCCTGCCTTCAGGATCTTTTGTGGTTTCCGTTATGAGGATCGATGCGATATCCGTTTTTTTTCTTATGTAAAGATGGAATCCCGATTCCGCATCCCTGACAAGGCGCACATCGTCCATACTGACCAGTAAATCCTGCGCATGGATCAGGGAACCATGGGCGGCTCCAAGAAGGCACAGTAAAAACAAAATGGCAACTCTCTTGCTCATAGTTATTTATCGGCGTTATCAGGAGATATTTGAAGTGAATTCCTGAGTCTCCTGATAATATGTACAAAACCGGCTCTCTTACTCCGTTGCTCTTTTTCACGTATAGTATTATAATAGTATACGTGAAAGGAGGTACAGCATGTCAAAAAAACTAACCCTGAATATCGACGATGACCTCATAACCTTTGCTCATGACTATTCAAAGCAGAACGGGGTCTCTGTTTCAAAACTTGTCGAGCAGTATCTGATCCAGCTTAAAACTGTAAACACAGACCAGAAACTGAACCCGAAAATACTCGGCCTGTATGGGATATTTGAGGATTCTCCCCTCCCAGACAAAAAAATACTGCGGGAGCAGTTCTATGAAAAAGATTCTCATTGATCTTAATATACTGCTCGACTTCCTCAATAAACGTCATTATCATGAGGAAGCTGCGAGCCTTATTAATCTGTGTACAGAAAAAAAACTGACAGGATACCTCTGCGCCCACGAGATCACTACCTTATCCTATTTTCTGTTTAAGGAGCAGCGGGACAAAAACAAGGTCATACATACTCTGGCCCTGCTGATGGATATCTTTGCAGTTATCCCCGTTGATGAGTCGATTCTGCGGGATTCACTGATCTCTCCGATAACCGATTATGAAGATGCTGTCATTGAGGTGAGCTCAATAAAGGCCGGTGTCGATTATATTATCTCCCGGAACATTTCTGATTTCAGGAATTCCCGGATTCCGGCACATACGCCGGAGCAGTTTCTGTTGATGTGAAACAACGTTTACGGTAAGATATTGTATTACCCGCCGCCGGATTCAAAGGCGGCTTGCAGAAGGAGCGTACCATGTCCGGCAATTCATTCGGCGTTATCTTCAGTGTGACCACATTCGGGGAGAGCCACGGTCCGGCACTCGGGGCTGTTATTGACGGCTGTCCTCCGGGGATTACCCTTGATGAGCGTATCATTCAGGCTGAACTTGATCGCCGCAGGCCGGGGAACCACGGCGCGGGAGAGTGTGAAGCCAGTGGGGAGAGGAATCCCGCGGTTACGCCGAGAAAGGAAGCCGATACCGGTGAGATACTATCGGGGGTGTTCCGCGGCAAAACGACAGGGACGCCTATTGCGGTGCTGATCCGCAATACATCGCAGCTTTCAAAGGATTACGATAATATAGAACATCTGTACCGTCCGGGACACGCGGATTTTACCTATGCCGCGAAATACGGCATACGGGATCATCGCGGCGGGGGCCGCTCCTCCGGGCGGGAGACAGCCGCCCGGGTTGCCGCCGGCGCGGTGGCAAAGCAGTTTCTGAAGGAGGCCGGTATCAGGATCACCGCATTCACTCTCCGCGCCGCAGGTGTCTCCTGCGGGTCTATCGATCTGTCGGTGATCGAGCAGAACCGGATGAGGGCCGCAGACCTGAAAGCCGCTGACCTGATGGAGGCCCGTGTGGCGGAGCTCGGGCGGAACGGAGACTCTGCGGGGGGGATTGTCGAGTGCCGCGTTTCCGGCGTTCCCGCAGGACTCGGGGAACCGGTGTTTGACAAACTGGATGCGGAACTGGCAAAGGCTATACTCTCCGTAGGAGCTGTCAAGGGGATCGAGTTCGGGGGCGGGTTTGAAGCCGCCGACAGCCGCGGTTCCCTCTGGAACGATCCCATACGGAACGACGGCAGCGGCGCAGTCTTTGTCACGAATAATGCCGGGGGAATCCTCGGCGGCATCTCTTCCGGGGCGGATATTGTGTTCCGGGCAGCAATCAAACCGGTTCCCAGCATCGCGAAAAAACAGCAGACCATAGACACAAACGGAAACGATGCGGATATCATTGTCGAGGGACGGCATGATGTCTGTCTCTGTCCGCGGATCGTACCTGTTATCGAAGCGATGACCGCGATTACCCTTGCGGATATGTATCTGCGTACAAAGATGTGGCTATGCTGAACAACAAGCGCAATCGGAAAAACGGTACGGAGTGCATACTGTACGGAAATTGTATAAGAGAATGCCCTCAAAAGGCATTGTCTTTGAGAAAAATCCTATACAAAAGTCCCGTTGATATCGTCTCCGATACTGGCGATTAAACAGCATGAACACTGATGTATGCATGAACATACATCAGTGTTTCCGTTAGTTTGTCTTTGAAGCGTTTTTGTCCGGCTGGCAGTTCCACTCCGATGCGAATGCGGATATGCTTTGGAGCTCGATCCTCGGTTCCTCTGTCCCTTCGGACCTGTTTTTTGCTATCATCTTGATGATCATCCGATCAAAAAAGCCCATGCGCTGAAAAAGGAATTCTCCGCCGAATACCCCCTTCACGGAGGCATGGGCTGTAAGGGACCTGGGATATTTGGAATCGATGTATCCCTCAGCGGACGGTCCTGATGAGGCGCAGCAGACAAAGAGTCCGAGTTTTTT
>JAISVD010000165.1 GCA_031271875.1 Spirochaetaceae bacterium
AAAAATAATATCCCTCTTTCGGACATCCATTGATCTCCGCCGTATACAGGCGGCGGCACGCCTGAGTACACAGCCCCCTGTTCGCGGATTTCCCCCCGAGATAACTCGAAAAAAGGCACAGCCCCGATTCGCTTACGCACAGGGCGCCGTGGATAAACACTTCAAGTTCTATCCGGGTTTGGGCCCGGATGGCTTCTATCTCCTCCAGTCCGAGTTCGCGGGCAAGAACCACCCGGCTGAGCCCGGAGCGGCCCATGGTATTCGCGGCTTTGGCGCTGGCGATATTCATCTGGGTTGACGCGTGGATGCGGAGGCCCGGAAAATAATCCCGTACCATTTTTACAACTCCGAAATCCTGAACAATAATGCCGTCGGGGCCGACTTTTTCAAGCCACGTAAGGAACCGGAACAGACGTTCCGTCTCCCGTTCTTCAATAACCGTATTGACGGTTACAAAAATTTTCCTGTTAAGCCGGTGGAGCGCGTTCACCGCGGCTTCAAACTGGTTCCACGCGAAGTTCGACGACCTGAGACGGGCGTTGAAACTTTTCAGTCCCATATAAACCGCATCGGCCCCTTCACTGACCGCGGCATCGAGAGCTTCTATTGTTCCTGCGGGCGCAAGTAATTCCGCCATACTATTCTCCTGGAGCGGGCTGAAAAACACATAGAGGGAAACACCGAATAATGTCATCGAGACTTATTCAGCGGTTCCAAGGTTCCGCCCGATAATTTTACAATTTCCGCGTCTGTTAGTATACTAAAAGTATAGACTTTTCGGATGTATGGAAAGCCATACAATCCATTCAGGAACGGCAGTTTTTATATTTCGCCGTTTACTATATATAAGGAGTATATATGAGCGCAGAAGTTACATTAACATCGGCAAATTTCGATACAGAAGTATTGAAGTCCCCCATTCCCGTCCTCGTGGATTTCTGGGCAGACTGGTGTATGCCCTGCAAGATGATCGCCCCCGTGATCGAAGAGGTCGCCAATGCTTATAAAACCAAAGCAAAGGTCGGCAAGGTAAATGTTGACCAGCAGCGGGAACTCGCCTCAAAATACGGAATCTCCTCGATTCCGTCCCTGCTTATCTTTAAAGATGGGAAACTCGTAAAGCAGCAGACAGGAGCGGTTCCCCGGAGCGATATCGAAGCGTTACTTAAACCGTATCTTTAAAGCTGGTATACAGCATATCAGATTTGCGAAAAACAGACCAGAGGGGTAAGTATCCCCAGGGTAAAACTTTGTTTCGTCCTGGGAATCCTTTTTGCATTTTATTTTAGATACGGTTTATCGGAATTAACCGAACCTGGCGTTGCTTTGCCTGTGTCTACAACGATCCAGTCATCTTTTCCGGCGGGAATACCGATTCCGGCGGTATACCCCTGCCGGCTGAAGGTTCTGGTTGCGGTGGCACTGTCCGAAACAACTGCGCCGGAAACAGCGGAGCCCGAGGTCCATACGCCTTCAAGGAAGGCCCTTCGGGCGGCTGTTTCAAACACGGCCTTCGGCCACGCAGAATGTTTCTCCCCGGCAAGGAGGAGCGCATCCAGCAGAGCGCCTCCCGGACGTTCTTCTACAAGAATAACATCCGTCTTTGGTAATACCGCCTTTGTGTTATCCAGCCAGAAATCCCGGGCATACGGAAACGCTTCGTTTCCGCCGGAGAGGGTACTATCACCGATCTCATCAATACATTCATCTCCGGTCCTGCGCATATGCAGGACAATAAATTCACCGGCCTCAACCTCAGCCGCAGGAAATTCATAGATCATATCCTCCCCATCCCCTGTACTGAATATCCGTATGCCCGCAAGACAGCCGGCGGAGAGTGTATACAGCTCAATGAATTCCGTCCGGGGTTTTGCATATTCGGTCCGTACCTCGCTCAGCAGCAATCGGGGAACTCTGTCATTATAACCGGTAAAAGGGAGCAGAAAGGTAAGCGAGTTTCCCCGCTCATCCTCAACCATCCCCTTTACCTGATATTTTTGACCTGTTATCAGGGGCGCATCCACAGTAAGAACCACGACCCCCTCCGGGCCGGAAAAGATTTCCGGCCGGATATAGGCATCCGCTGCTTCCCTTCCGTTGTTTTCATCTCCGGAGTCAGTTACAGGATATATCCCTGTGGAAACAACTGTCACCGGTCCTGAAAAAAGGAATTTCAGGGAATATCTGCTTTCAACAGAAAACTGTTCAAGAACCGGAGAGGAAAAGTCCCATTCCAGAACATTAATCACCGACTTGTCCATCTGACATCCCGCAGCCAGAATCAGAAAGGGTAAAAAGAATAAGATAACCGTCTGTTTTCTCATATAGTATCCTCCTGTATCAGTAATCGTCCGGGGAGGTACAATTTCAGTGATTTTTGACACGGAAACAGAACTTCTGCTACACTCAAGAGGATGACGAACGAAAAAAAGGGAATTCCAGGAGGAAGTACGTGGAATATACGGTGAGGCTGCTTACCCTGTACAGGGATCTTTACTATTGTGCCCCGGATACGGAAAATACTGAAGCGGGATCCGCAGAGGACTCCGCCCTGCTCAACAGTGACGAAACCCTCACCATTTACCGGAGCGGCGCGGGATCGAAGCAGTTCGATGCGGAAAAGCGCCTCCATCTCCTCGACGGAAAATTCTGCGGATATGCCCTGCAGGGGCAGGGTAAAGAGATGGGCGGCAGCGGTCTCTGCGCCGTCCTGCCCGCAGGGAAGTACCTGTTTACTCAGGCCGTGTATGCAGATATGGACGAGATGCTGACCGCCGCCGAGCAGGTCTGGCTTGAATCGCTGTGGCGTGACATTACGCCCCTGAACGATATGGTTTATATCCGTACTGTTGTTGAAGATAACAGGAAAGTATTTCAGGTTTTCCGGCAGGTTCCGGGGGAAATTCCGGCAGGCTGAAAACGGCTGTATCTTGAAAGTAAACTTCATCAGCGTCGAAATCTCGACCGTGAAAATCGAGGAATATGACTGTTCCGGGATATTCCTTTTCTTCAATATGTATTATATCATGAGTCCGCTGACAATGCGGAGATTCTGTGATACTATAGAGATACACACATTATAACGCGAGGGTTTCAACCATAAACCGGACCGATTTTCCCCGGGAGGCATTCATCTCTTTTTCCATCACGAAAACAAGAAATACACCTTTTTTATCGGGAATGATGCGGCGGATATTATACCGGAAGACATCTTTGCGCTGAACTCCGGGGGAACCTGCAAGATACCTGCGTCCGACAGCGCCATCCTCGTTTTTATCCACAATCAGGTAAAACGATGAAGTATTCTTCTTTTCATCGAGCAGCGTATTGACCCTGACCTCCCACCATATCTGGCCGGGTTTTTTGTCACTGTCAAACTCCCTGAACCGGATATTCTGTTTTCCGGAATCCTCGGACATGACATACAGGGCTTCACCGTTATTATTCACGGAGAGAGCATATTTTTTGATTACCGGATCCGCCTTTTTCACAAGTTCATCAAAAAGTTCTTTACCGGTTTTTCCGGCGGTAGCCGCCGATGGCGGGGTGCTAAAAACACCCGCCGGAACAAAATCGTTTTTCTTTACATCAATGGTATAGAGGTCAGCATACCCCCGCCAGGAGGAGTCTTCGACACCGTACTGTCCAAACATATAATAGAATCCGTCGGAAGAAAAACCCATATCAATAAACTGTGCCACATCACCGGCAAACAGGGAAACGCTAAACAGAGAACAAAGCAAAAAAACTGTTATACGCCTTGCCATACTCACCTCTTCCTTTTAAAAAATCCGCGATACCGGAAATTCAGCAGTAATGCTACAATATCCCATTAATATTATCGAACAATAAATCCTTCACTTGAGTCTTTTCCTGACCGGAGACCGCTACGGGGAAAGCAGCGGTTTTCAAAACAGAAACAATTTCCGGTTGAAATTAATAATATATACGGATATGCTGAATTTATGACCATTTCATTCAGAAACAGAATACTCATCGGAATCATTGCCGTCTCTGCAGCGCTGGCTGCGGGTATCCTCGCCGGAGGAGTTATTACCCTTCTCCGTACCCCACTTCCGGTTTCACCCCCCGGACTGCGGTGGGCGCCGGTTCTCGACTCCTTTTTTCTGACCCCCTACAGCTTTATACCCGCAATACTTTCGATTCTCATATTCGGAATATACACACCGGCGGCCCTTTTCTTCCTGTATTACCAGTTTGAAAAAACCCAGGCCGCGGAGATCATCTTTTTTACCGGCTTCCTCCTGGCATGTCAGCTTGAGGGGCTGCGGATACTCATACCGCTTTTCAGGCTGGGCAGTATCTATCCGGGACTGCTGCTGACCGTATGCAGAGTAGTTTTCTTCGCCAGAACATTTGCGGCGCTCT
>JAISVD010000233.1 GCA_031271875.1 Spirochaetaceae bacterium
CGTGTTCGGGGAGCGGCTCTTTCCGGGTTACTCGGTTCAGGAGACGCTGCTGTTCAAGGTGACCAGGGACGCCGACTTCTCGGTGGATGAAAACAGGGACGATGATTTTATCGAGGCCATGGAGGAACTCCTGGAAGACCGGCGGGCATCGATGCCCGTAAAGCTTGTCTGCAACAGCGGCAGCTCCGTTATCCAGGAGGTGATTAC
The DNA here is from genome assembly GCA_031271875.1 of Spirochaetaceae bacterium. Lineage (GTDB taxonomy): Bacteria > Spirochaetota > Spirochaetia > Treponematales > Treponemataceae > JAISVD01. The sequence continues at coordinate 208 of JAISVD010000233.1, forward strand.
TTCAAGGCTCGGCCTTTCCGCAGAGGACGTGTGCCGGATAGACGGAACAATAGACCTGGCGACACTTTCGGATATAGCAAACATCGAAGGATACCCGCACCTCAAAAATCCGCCGTGGAGGCACATCTACCCCCCGGAACTGCCCCAGGAGATACCCCTCTGGGACGAGATCAAACGGACCGATGTGATGCTCCATCTGCCCTACCAGTCCTATGAACCGGTACTCCACTTCATCAATGAAGCGGCGGATGATCATTCGGTTCTCGCGATAAAGATGACCCTCTACCGGACAAGCGGGGACTCTCCGCTTGTCCACGCTCTGGAGCGGGCGGCCCGGAACGGGAAACAGGTAACCGCCTTTGTGGAGCTCAAAGCGCGGTTCGATGAAAAACAGAACATCTCATGGGCGGATCGGCTGGAAAAGGCGGGAGTCATCGTGGTTTACGGGATCGCCCGGCTCAAGGTTCACGCGAAAATGCTGCTGGTGGTCCGCCGGGAACCTGAGGGAATACGCCGCTATGTGCACCTTTCAACGGGGAACTATAACGATAAAACGGCAAAACTGTACTCGGATATCTCCCTTTTTACAAGCAACCAGGAGATCGCCAATGACGCGACTCTTTTCTTCAATATGATATCCGGATATTCGGCCATCCAGCCCATGAAGCGGCTTTTTATGGCCCCCATAAACCTCAAATCGCAGCTCCTTGAGATGATCGAGCGGGAGATGCTGCGGTCTACCCAGGATACCCCCGGTCTTATTATGGCAAAGATGAACAGCCTCGCGGACCCGGATATCATCGAGGCTCTGTACCGGGCAAGTTCGGCCTCCGTCAGGGTCATGCTGAACGTGCGGGGTATCTGTATGCTGGTGCCGGGGGTAAAAGGTCAGAGCGAGAACATAACCGTGGTCAGTATTATCGGAAGGTATCTTGAACACAGCCGTATCTTTTATTTCCAGAACGGCGGGGCCGAAGAGATATATCTGTCCAGCGCCGACTGGATGCCCCGCAATCTGGACAGGCGGGTGGAACTGATGTTTCCGGTCCTTCAGGAAACGTTAAGGCAGAAGATACAGGAGATACTGCGCCTCTATTTTTCGGACAACACCCGTTCCCATTATCTGCAAAGCAGCGGCGAGTGGCGTGCCCGCTCTCCCGAAGGAGATGAGCCCCCTGTTCAGGCGCAGCAGATACTGTACGGGTGGGAAAAGACGGCGGCGGACTCAAAGAGCGGTGAAACGCCCAGAGAATTCGTGGTGCGGAGGGACGACATACGCTAGCTGAAAGGGGGCGTTTGAGAGCGTTACAGCGCCACCCTGCCGCGGAAGCTCCTGGCAAGGGTGAGCCTGTCGGCGTATTCGAGGTCGCCCCCCACGGGCAGCCCCGAAGCAAGCCGGGAAACCATGACAGGTGATTCGGCAAGGAGACGCTGAATATATAACGCGGTGGTATCCCCCTCAACGGTGGGGTTTGTCGCGATTATCACCTCGGTGATTTCACCGGCCCGTATCCGCTCCATCAGGGACGGAATGGAAAGCTGTTCGGGTCCCATTCCGTCCAGGGGAGATATGAGTCCCCCGAGTACATGAAAGAGTCCGCGGAATTCCCGGGAATCTTCTATTGTACGTACATCCTGCGGCTGTTCGACCACACAGAGCAGGCCGCGCTCCCTTAAGGGGCTGGTACAGATAGGGCACGGGTCTGTCTCCGTATAGGAGCCGCAGACGGAACAGCGGCAGATACGGTCATGAAGAGACGCAAGTTCCTGCCCCAGTCGGCGGCATTCGCCGCGGTCGGAAGCGAGCAGGTGGTAGGCGATGCGGGAGGCGCTTTTTTTTCCTATCCCCGGCAGCCGGGAGAGCGACTCAGTGAGTTCCTCGATAGCGTTCATGGTCAGGCCAGCCCCGGAATTCCCATTCCGCCCGCGAGGGCTCCTCCGGCGAGGGGTCCCAGTTTTTCCTTCATTGTCTCCCTGACACGGGAGAGGGCGTCTGCGTGGGCCGCAACGATAAGGTCCTGCAGCATCGGTATGTCCCCCGGATTTACCGCCGCCGGATCGAGTTCCACGCGAACAAGTTCAAAGAGGCCGTTCACCGTTACCTTGACAATCCCCCCGCCGGACGAACCGGTTTCAAGGATCGTCTTGATCTCCTCCTGAAATTTCCCGAACTGCTGCTGAATACTCTGGGCATTTTTCAGAATATCGAAAGGATTTATAGTCATTTTTCCTCCCCCAATGGGTCTTTGAATAAACGTCAGGTTTTGGACATAGCCGTTATATAATATTCCCTTTGAATACTCTGCACAACAGCTCCACTTCCACAGGAACAGGAAGCTCCTCACTTGGAACCGACTCCTGACGGGCAAGTTGTATATCGAATATCAGGTCAGCCCCGCATATTCTTCTGATAGCTTCATTTATGAGGGGCGCCTCCTGCTGAAGCTGCTTTTTCTGGAAAGGTTTCTCTGTCAGGGCGGTCACCCTGTTACCAGTATAACTCCAGTCCGTGGTATGCGCCAGAGCCGCCGCCGCCATGGGCTTACTCTCTTCCAGCAGGGCGATAACCTTTTCCCGGAGTTCTCCGGGAGGGAGATCGTGAGAAGTCCCGAAAGGGGACAGAGCTTTTGATGCGTCTCCGAAGGAGGCGTCTCCCGTGGAGACCTCTCCCTTGGAACCCGCTTCCCCCGATGCAGACTTCCTCTCATCCGGGGCCGGGGATACCGGGACTGCCTGGACAGACCCGGCAGGTTCCTCTGCGGATTTCTCCGGCGGACGATCTTTGAGTACCGAAAAAGTGATATGTGAAGGGAGCGTTTTTTTCTCCCCCGAGGGCTGTTCGGGAGGGGCGAAAGCCGCGGTGGAAACCACAGCGGAAAATCCTGCGGTTGTTTTTTCCGCAGCGGGGGTTACCGGGGAAAAGCCGCCGGATCCGGTGCTGCCGACTCCTGCCCCCGAGCCGGCATAATCAAAAGGGCGGCTATCCCTCCGCTGAGGGACAGAACCATGCGGAAATCCGTGCGGATTTCCGCCAAGCAGTGTTTTCGCCTCTTCTATGGCCTGACGGACCTCTGCGGTGGATACATAATCGGTAAGGTGGGAAAGCCGTGAAACGGCAAGTTCAAGTTCGTACCGGGGATCGAGGGAGTACCGGATATCCCGGTACAACTGGAGAAAAACGGAAAGCCCCCGTTCAAGCTGAAGGGAGTTCCATTTTTCGAGTACCGCCGCAGAAAAACGCTGGGCGGAATAGCCCAGAAGGGATTCCCTGCGGATACCGTTTTGAAGCAGCAGCAGGCTGCGCAGATAATCGGCGATGCTGCCGGTAAGCTGCTCAACGGAAACTCCGCCCTGTATCATGCCGTCAAGTAGATCAAGAGCCGCGGCGGTGTCTCCGGCGGTGCAGGCTTCCGCAAGGGCGTTAAGCTGCTCCACACCGGTAACGGCGAGCTTGTCCTGTATCTTTTGCATGGTCAGACAACCCTCGGAGAACGCCGCTACCTGGTCAAACAGTGTATAGGCGTCCCTGGCGCTGCCGGTCGCCTCCCTGGCAACCCAGAAGAGAGCCTCATCTTCCGCTTCCAGTCCGATCTCCGCCGCAGCGGCCGCAAGGAGCTCCTTTATCTGATCCACCGAGAGGAGCCTGAAATTGAAATGCTGGCAGCGGCTTTTTATGGTCGCAGGAACCTTGTGCAGTTCCGTGGTCGCGAAAATGAAAATAACGTAGGGAGGCGGTTCCTCAATGGTCTTCAGCAGCGCGTTAAAGGCGCTGGTGGAGAGCATATGAACTTCATCAATAATGTATATCTTGTACCGGCAGGCATTGGGCGGAAAAAGAACCTCGTCCTTTATCTGGCGGATATCGTTTACGCTGGTGTTGGAAGCGCCGTCGATCTCTATGACATCCATGCAGGAACCGCGGGCGATCTCCTGACAGGCCGAACAGACTCCGCAGGGTTCCTGAGTCGGCCCCTGTTCGCAGTTCAGCGCCCGTGAAAGAATGCGGGCGGCGCTGGTTTTTCCGCACCCTCTGGGCCCGGAAAACAGATAGGCATGGGCAATTTTCCCGGTTTCTATTGCGTTTTTTAACGTTACTGCGACAAAATCCTGCCCGGCAAGCTCCCCAAAACGCTGAGGTCTGCGGCGGGTTGCGGTTACTTCATAAGCCATGATACCAGAATACCCCAAAACAGTGTTCCGGTAAAGGGCCTTTTATACTGGGCAAAGGTGCGTTCAGGGCCTCATTTTGAGACAGCCTGCCAGACTCCCTGCCATTGATCGGGGGGATACCGCAGGAGTTCCCGGCATTTTTCGGCGTAATGGACGGCCGCCGGGTCACGCTCTCCCAGAGCCTCAAATGAGGCAAGGGCCGCGGAAAAATCCCCTGCATAGAAAAGCTCTCTTCCTGCGTCAAACCCCGCGAGAAGATCCTTCCGCCCTTCATACTCATCAGGAAGCATCGGCTCAAAGACGGTGACCGCCTCCTTTTTGCCGACCACCGCAACCCGTGAAAGCTCCCGGAACCGGAGACTATCCGCGTCACCGATTCCGGGTTGAAGCGCCGCATCCCTGGTTGCCCGGGTGCACATGGTATAAGTGCCGAACTGCTTGTTCAGCCCCTCAAGCCGCGCCGCGAGGTTCACCGAATCTCCCAGCATGGTATAGTCAAACCGCTTGCTGGAACCCATGTTGCCCACTACCGCGAAGCCCGTGTTCAGACCGATACGCATCAGAAGCTCGGCGCCTGTCTTCTCCCTGAAATAGGGACGGAGCTCCTCCAGCCGCCGCTGGCAGGCGATGGTCGCCTGCAAAGCCCGCAGGGCGTGATCCGGCTGGTCCGTGGGGGCGTTCCAGAAAGCGATAATGGCATCCCCCTCGTACTTGTCGATGGTTCCCCCGGAATCGAGGATGATATCGGTCATGGCGGAAAGGTATTCATTGAGCAGTTCCGTCAGATCCTCAGGAGAGAGCCGCTCGGATATACTGGTAAAACCCTGAAGATCGGAAAAGAAGATGCTGATCTCCCGGCGTTCCCCTCCCAGCTTGAGCCGGTCCGGGTGACTTATGAGCTCGTCGATAACAACAGGGCTGAGGTACTGCTGGAACGCCGCTTTCAGGTAGCGTTTCTGCCGACCTTCAGTGTTGTACCGTATCAGTATGGAAACAAAGAACCCCAGGGCCAGGGCAGCCAGGGGAGACACTACAGGTACCCACACGCCGCCGGCATAACCGGCGCAGGCTGCGGCAGCGAGCAGAACAAGCGTGCCGATAAGCCCCGCCACTGACCTGACATTGCTGTCCTGAGCGAAGACCACTGCACAGCCGATGACCGAACACAGCAGGATCATAACAAAGACGACCGCCGCCGGAGACTCTCGGATAAAATCATTCTGAAGTATGTTATCCAGCATGGTAATATGCATTCCCACGCCGGGATATACGCTGGAGATGGGTGTGGTAAACATATCGAAAAGCCCGGGGGCGTAAAAACCGAAAAACACGTACTTGTCGGCAAAATCCTCGGGATAGAGCAGGGGTTCCTCTCCGGCAAGCAGGGCGTCACAGCTGCGGAGTATCTGCTCCGCATTATACGGAATATACCGTTCAAGATTGCCCCTGAACCTGACCAGCGCGTTACCGTCCTTTACGGGGATGGTATATCTTCCCAGGCTGACCATTCTACCGGATTTGTCCCAGACCAGCTCCGGATTTTCCATCCCCTCCCCCACAGCAAGGGCGCTGAGGGAGATGGCGGGGACGATCTCGCCGTCAAATTCCACAAAAAGGGAGTTTCTGCGGATAACATCGTCGCTGTCCCGTTTCGCGCGGATGCTTCCCATGGATGACGCAGTACGGGAGAGCTCCGGCACGGGAAAAAGCGCTCCGGTCATCACCTCATCGGAGGGCTCATATCCCCGGATACTGAATCCGGGCCGCGGCGCGTAACCTGACCACGAGGTTTCGGCGGCCACGGACGAGGAGAAGAAGAGGGTCTGTACCAGCTTTCCGAAATCCTCCGATGCCGAAGCGAATGCGGCGTCATCCTCCGGGCCGTAAACTGAAGGTTCCGTAAACATGACATCAAAAACCACGGCCCTGGCGCCGCCGGCCTGCATGAAACGGGTGATCTCGCCGTAGGCGGAACGGGGCCAGGGCCATCCCCAGCCGCGGGTCTGCTGCGCCCAGTCGAGGCTGTTCTGGTCAAGAAGAATGAGGACGATATCCTCCGAGGGGCGGGTGCTCCCGGCAAAAAGCAGTACCCGTGCATCGTAGGCCTTGTATTCCAGATAGGAAAAGACCCCTGCAATTTCCAGCGCCGCAACAGCGGCAAAGATGAGCAGGGAAACGGCCCCGATCCTGAACACCTTATGCGAAAAAAAGCCTTTCCCCTTCATGCCTTTCAAATCCCTTTCATCACAGTTTCAAATCTGGACTGCCGCAGCGACTGCCCTCCGGTAACCGGCGGATATGCGGAAGTATACGCCTTTGCCTTTGTGATTCTGTCCTTGGGCGCGGGATGGGTCTTGCCGAAACCGGTATTTTTACTCCCCTGCCGCACCTCAAGGAGTTCAAGCATACGCATGAGTGCGGCGGGATTATAGCCGGACATTTCGAGTAGTCCCGCCGCGTATGTATCCGCATCGTACTCCTGCTGTTTTGAGTATCCGTTGTTGACCATTGTCGTGACTATATCGGAAACCGTTTCATCCAGAGCAGCGGTCAATTCCATAGTATTGGTCGCCGCCCCCACCACTGAAACCGATGTGACCGCCAGGGCATTGGTTATTCTGCTGGTTTTTATCGATTTGAGGCTGTGCTGGAGCTGGATATGGGCTACCTCGTGGGCGAGCACCGCCGCGAGGGAATCTTCGGAATCCGCACACTCAAGGAGTCCCCGGGTTACAAAGATGTGTCCCCCGGATGTGGCAAAGGCGTTTATTTCGGAGGTGTTCAGAACCAGTACATGGTATCCCCGATAAATATCGGGCCGGGGAGAATTCAGGGTAAGAACGGCGCATATCCTGTTAAGGTAGCCGGTGATATCCGGAGTTTCATAGGGGCTGTAGGTTGTCAGAATGGAGGCGCCCACAGCCCGTCCAATATAATACTCCTGTTCCGGAGTGATCTCTTGAGTCGCGCCGGCTAGGGCCGTACTGCTCGACACAATGGCATCTCCCATTGGGCCCGTTATCATCCCGGCGGCAGAGGCGATGTTGGCCCCTGCATTGACCGCCGACGAGAGTGCCTGACAGGAGGTGAGGATAACGGCGGCAGCACAGACGAGGGCCGTAAGGATATTTTTTTTCATTCCTCCGCTCCTTTCAGGTCTCCTGAATCTATGAATTCATAGAGTTCCGTACCGGAGACGGTATACTGTTCCATTATGTCTACATAGGTATAATCGGTGCCGCTGCTGCTCTTCCAGGACTGTTCAACATCCGCGCTGAATCCCTTCCCGGCCAGGGCGAGTTCGTCCGCGGTGGCGGAAACCGTGCCGCCCCCCGCACGGGCGACGATACGCTTGGAGGTGAGACTCGCGGTAGTCACCCATCCTTTCATGTTTCTGTTTTTATCCACAGTGATCTGGGTCCATTTCCCATCCTCAGCGACCACGGTAACGGTATCCCCGTAGACGAGCTCGGTCAGGGTGGAGGCAAAAAAGCCTGTCCCCGACTTCACGGCGGCTTTTTCCACAGCCACATACATCCTGTCTCCGGGCTTTGCGGAGAGGGAGAGCAGGACAATACTATTGAGAAAGATAATCAGCAAAATCTTTTTCATCTTCATTGAATAAACCTCTGATTGAATATTACAGGAATCGTTTTCTGTCACTGAACAATCCGGTACAAACACACTGTATCCGGCTTTTACAGACGGATCGCGTTCCTGATACTATCGATATATGATAGTATATCATGAATCATACATGAAAAACAGCGGAATTCGGGAAAAGGTTTCATTTTTACCGCTGCAACCGGGGACAGAGCTTGAGGTATGGGAAAGAGCATTTTTCCGGGCGGTATTGTATACTTGACTTATGGAAAACCGGCGGAACAGCCGGAAAAGAGGAGAAGGAGCTGAAGGGATGAAAAAATTTTTGGGGGAATTCAAG
>JAISVD010000236.1 GCA_031271875.1 Spirochaetaceae bacterium
AACCGTACTGTGTTACCATCGTATTATACTTCCTCCCCAGGTAAGCCCCGCGCCGAATCCGAGAACCATAATGGTCATCCCGGCTCTGAGCTGTCCTGATTCGGCAAGGTCTGCGAGTGTAATCGGAATCGAAGCCGCAGATGTATTGCCGTATTCTTCCATATTATTTACGAATTTCTCCTCGGGTATACCGAGTTTTTTGGCCGCCCCTTGGAGAATCCGTATATTCGCCTGATGGCAGACAATGAAATCTATTTTCTCGATGGAAATATCCTCCGCCGCGAGAAGTTTTTCCGTCATCGATGCGATTACATTTATAGCAAAAATATAGACTGTCCGTCCATTCATCTGTATATGTCCGGCATCATCGATATAGAGGGCTTCCCTGTCGCCGTCGGAACCGAGGATAGTCTTTCCGATTCCGCGAAGCGGAACCGTTCCCTGCCCGGAAGGCTCCCGCCCCTGCGCCATCCCCGGGGCGGACTTTTCCGGTTCCGGGACGTTTTCCAGCACCACCGCCCCCGCGCCGTCCCCAAACAGTACCGCCGTGGAGCGGTCGTTCCAGTCGATGATGCGGGAGAGTATTTCCGCGCCGATGACCACCGCGTAGCGGGTTCCCATCCGTTCCATGAGTCCGGCGGCTGTCTCAAGGGAGTAGATAAATCCCGAACAGGCGGCGGAAACATCAAAGGCCCCGGCATTCACAGCGCCGAGCTTTTTCTGAACAAGGCAGGCGGTGGAGGGGAATCCCTGAAAATCCGGCGTCGCGGTGGCACAGATCACCAATCCGATCTCCTCCGGCCCTATCTCCCTGCCAGCCGCTGCTGAGGCCGAAGCGAGAGCGTTAAGCGCCGCTTTTACGGCGAATTCCCGGAGGGTGTTTCCCGGTTCCGCAATATATCTGCTTCCAATGCCGGTATGGGAGCGTATCCACTCATCGCTCGTATCCAGCATCGTGGAAAGATCGTGATTGGTCAGTTTTTTTTCCGGAACGGATTTCCCCGTTCCGAGACAGATTATAGCCATGTACCCTCCGCATTTCTTACCACAGCATACTCAGGCTTTGAGTGTATTTTACCTAAGAATAACAAATTTACGAAAAATGTCAAGTTGATATATTTTTTATCCATGAGAGGGTCTGAAGAGGGACAGAGCTTGAGTTGCAGTACATAAATTGTACGATTTTCTCTGAAAGCAACCGAAACCCCGGCGGCGGTCATTCTGTATAATCCGGAAAATTGACGTTCCGTGTATCAGGAATTACACTTAACAGAGCGGCAGTTTTGAGACAAAAAAAACTGAATGCCGGACATATTAGGAGGTGTCTAATGGTTGCAAAGAGCATGACAAATGTCGATAAGTGCAAGTGCAAACAGTGTCCGTCCTACACAAAGGAGTGTATGGTTCAGACAATGGCACACATGCCCAGCGCAGCGGAACTCCCCAAAATGAACCACTTTGAAGGCCTGTTCTGCGCGTTCGGCAAGAGTACCTGTTTCGACAAGGAAACCGGATGTGTCTGCGGGGACTGTGATGTCCATTCGGAGAACAAACTGAAGGGAGGTTATTACTGCACCAGAGGTAATTGACAGTACATTTTGCGAAACTTGTTTCGCACGAAACTTGTTTCGCCCGGAACTGGTTCCGCATGGAAGCCGGAGATGCCTCAAGAGGGCTTCCGGAACTGTCTCGCTTCTTTATCCATAACAGGAGAAACCGCCGCATTCCTGACCGGCAGGGTTACTGGTTTTTCAGCTTCGATATCATGCCCAGCACGAGGCGGGAACTCATGTCAGCAGCCTTCATCGAAAGCTCCTCGTAGGTGATATCCGCTTTTTCGTCCGCCAGATCGGAGATACAGCGGAGCACCAAAAAAGGTATCCCGTTCAGGTGGCAGACCTGAGCGATTGCCGCGCCCTCCATCTCCACACACAGGGGCTTGAATTCCTCATATATCTTTTTCTTCCGCTCCCCGGAAGCGACAAACACATCTCCCGAAGCGATCCTGCCCTCGATAACACGGCCCGGAAAACCGCCCTCCCGAAGGGCGGCCTCTCTGTGTACCGCCGCTGCTGCCTCCCGGAGTCTGCCGTCGGCAATGAATAGCGATGTTGCGAGCTGGGGGATCACCCCTGGTTTGTAGCCGAAGGAGGTGGCGTCAACGTCATGCTGGATCGCGTCCGTGGATATGACCTGATCGAGTACTTTCAGTCCCGGCGCCACCCCTCCGGCGATCCCGGTATTTATGACCGCATCCACATGAAAATCGCTTATGAGTTTCTGGGTGCAGAGCGCGGCGTTAACCTTTCCTATGCCGGATTTTACCGCCACAATTTCGACAGAATCATACATTCCCGCATAAAAGGTGAGTCCCGCCCCTGTTTCGGTGCGGATTCCATCCATCGCTTTGAGGATATGTTCAATCTCCTCATCCATGGCGCCGATAATACCGATCTTTTTCATTTTCCGGGCTCCTCTTACATCTAAGGTATCTGTTCCAAAACCTTCCCGGTTTTGGAACAGACTTTTCCTTTATAAAAACAACCGCTGATTCCGCTTTCGTTACTGCTTACAGCAGTTTTTCCGCCTTTCCCATGATTACGCTGAAGTAGTTCTCCGGATCGCAGAACCAGCTCCCTATGTGGGGAGCATCCGGGACCAGCGCCATCTCCTTCTCAGGCCCGGCGGCGTCAAAAAGTTCCCGGCACATATCAGATGGAACAAGCATATCCCTTTCGCCGTGGAAAAACACCAGCGGGACAGCGCAGTGGGCGGCCCCCTTTACCGGCGATACCCTGCCGAAGAAGAAGCCGCTGTCAACCCTGCATACCAGGGACGCCGCTGCCGTCAGAAGCCTTCCCAGCAGG
>JAISVD010000252.1 GCA_031271875.1 Spirochaetaceae bacterium
GTCGGACAGAACCACCAGGCGGAATTCGGTGGGTTTCTGGGTTCATTATAAAACACTCATATCCCTTGGGATGGATCATTTTATCACCTTCCAGCTCCATTCGGACAAAAGCAAGACGACGGTTGATCCGGTGCTCTGCGACATAGACGACATCCCCGCGACAAAACTCCTGAAACGGTATCTCTGTGATCAGTATATCGGGTCGCTGGAGAACCTTAACACCGATGTTCAGGAAAACTGGATGTTCTGCTCGGTGGATGCAGGCGGGGAGAAGCTGGCGAAACAGTTCGCTTCGGCATTCAATACCCAACTGGTTATTGCCCATAAACAGCGCAATTACGCAAAGGCGAATACCGTCGAGTCCATCAACATCCTCTCGGCTATTCCGGTGGAGGGAAAGACTCTGTGGATCGTGGATGATATGATCGATACCGGGAATTCCCTGTGCAGTCTCATCAGGGAGCTGGCAAAGCTGAACCCCAGAGAGATAAACACCGCTATCGTTCACCCGGTTTTCTCCGGTCCCGCCATAGAGCGCATTGCGGAGCTCAAAAATGAGGGGCTGCTGAACCAGCTGGTTGTCTGCGATACGGTTTCCTGCGAAGGATTGAAGGAGACTCTGCCGGGTATCCAGATCGTCTCATCCGCCCGGCTCAGCTCCCACGTTATCAGGGTTATCGCCTGCAACCAGCAGATGAGCAGCCTCACGGCAGCCTTCTCTCCCGAAGAGTACCTGCGGAAACCCCGGCTGTTTGACTTCGCGGTTGCGGGGGAGACAGAAGACTGAGACGGATACTCGTATGAATAACATACCGGAATTATACAAAGAATGGCTGGCGTTACAACCTCTTACTGAAAAAAAGGAACGGGACATAAATCAGCAATTTTTGGTTGATTTTAACTACAATTCCAACCATCTGGAAGGCAATACGCTGACTTATGGGCAGACCAAATTATTATTGCTTTTTGGCGACACTATGGGTAATGCAAAAATGCAGGATTATGAAGAGATGAAAGCCCATAATGTCGGCCTGGAATGGATGAAATCTATAGCGAAAGACAAAGAGAAAATGTTGTCAGAGATTTTTATCCGTGAATTGAATAAAATTATTCTGGTTCGTGATTTTTATAAAACAAGCCGTGATGGAGATTATCGTTACCAGATAAAGGTAGGAACGTATAAAACGCGCCCCAATTCAGTAATCACGTCCACAGGCGAGTTATTTGACTATGCCTCGCCCGAAGAAACAGCGCAGCTCATGGGCGATTTAGTACAATGGTATCGTACCGAAGAACGAAAAGGGGAACTTAAAGCAGAAGAACTTGCCGCCATGTTTCATTACCGCTATATCCGAATTCACCCTTTTGAAGACGGCAACGGACGGATCGCCCGGCTGTTGGTAAATTACATTTTGCTGCGGTATAATTACCCGATGATTGTGATTCGTACCGATGACCGTGATAATTACCTGAAAGTCCTGCACCAATGCGATCAGCTTACCGGCAAAATCCCTTATGATGGGGCAAATGCTACATTGGAACAGACAAAACCGCTGGTGAATTATACTGCCGCCATTCTGGAAAATAAATTGGCAACGCTTACCAAATTTGTTAAAGGCGAAATTCCTGATTTCATTGAAACCAGTGACGATACTGTTTTGACCAGTGCAAATGTCAGTGTAAATGTCATCCAAAATGTCAGTGTAAAAACCAACGTCATTGAACTGATAACGCAAAAGCCAAAAATCACCGTTAAAGAAATGGCTCAATTACTGTCTGTTACCGAAAGAACAATATACAGGCAGCTGGATATTCTTAAAACTGAAAACCGGATTGAGCGTATCGGATCAGATAAAACAGGGTATTGGAAAATTACATGAAAATTCAGATATCAAAGGGTCAACGTCCTCTCTCAGAGAGCCACTGCCGGGACTAAAAGAGAGGACATCGAAGTTCCGAACTCCAATGTCCTTGCTCGGAACAGGGACAGAGCTTTAAAGAGTTTAACTTGACTTGCGTCTGCTGCTGGGGAAACGGGTTCTCAGTTCCTCGTAGACTGCATAACTCTCCATAAAATACTAACATGTCAAGTAAAACATTTCTTACTACCGAAGAGATATTCCGCCGTCTTTTTCTACCGATAATAACTGTATGACCGAAATTGAACCTGAAGAGATACTGAATATCGCCTCCACGGCAGGCAGGCTTGTCCTTGAAAGCGGGGGTGAAACCTACAGAACAGAGGATACGATTGTCAGTATCGCCAGGTCCATGGGCGCGAAAAAAGCTTCCGCCTTTGTTACCCCCACGGTGATCATTGTTACCGGTACGGATGAGAACAACTGCAACCACTCAGCCATGGAACGGATCAGAAACAGATCGGTGAACCTCAAAAGAATAGCCCAGGTGAATTCGCTTTCCAGGAAACTGGCCTCCCGGGAGACTCCGTCAAACCCTGTCCAGGTGGGACAGCTTTTGGCGCAGATCGAGGCCGCTTCCACATATCCTTCATGGTTTATCATTCTCGCATCGGGGTTCTGCTCTCTGTTCAATATTGTTTTATACAAGGGAACATGGCAGGAGGCGGCGATCTCATTTGTTATCAGTATGCTTATCCGTCTTTTCCTTCTATATATTGGAAGATTCACAATACCGAGTTTTCTTGTGTCCCTCCTGGCGGGGGTGTTCATTTCGGTCCTTTCGGAGTTTTCCGCATTTATCGGGCTGGCAGCCGGATCCGGCAGGGTGACTTCTGCGGTGCTCATTATGGTCGTACCGGGTCTCGCTACGGTAAATGCAGTGCGGGACATTATCGCAGGTGATCTGGTTTCCGGGAATGCCCGCCTTACCGATGCTTTCATGACGGCGGCGGGACTTTCCGTGGGGACTGCGTTCGGCGTTCTGCTCCTGCCATTTTAAGAAGGTGCGGAACAAAATTCCACCCCGGAACTTTGTTCCGCTTTCGGTTGGACGGAAATATATATAGGAGTATGTTCATGTCTGTCACGGACCTGTTGATCGGAGGAATCTGCGCCTTTGGGGGGGCTTTTTTTTACGCGATCATTTTCAATTCGGATAAATTCGATGCCATCTGGTCTGCGGCGCTGGGTACCATGGCATGGACGCTGTACACCGTGATATCCGTCCTGTCCGGTTCGACCGCAATGGGCAACCTCACAGGAGCTTTCAGTGTAGGTGTCCTCGCAGAGGTTATCGCCGGGTTGCTCAAAAACCCCGCGACGGTTTATGTAGTACCCGGTCTGCTGCCGCTGCTGCCCGGAAGGGACATGTATCTGACCATGCGGGCGGCGGTGGAGGGGGACATGAACAGGCTGCTCTCGACCGGTTTCCAGACCCTTACTACGGCTGCGGCTATCGCTCTGGCCGTGGCCATCGCTTCCTCGGCGGCGCGGATAACCCGGAGCATTATAAGACGGTACGGCCTCTGGCGGAGAGCGCGTTTTTAAAAAGCGCAAGCAGAAAAAAACAGCCGCTGATGAGGACTATCGCAGCCCCCGACGCGGTACCCAGATAATAGGAAGACACGAGACCGCTGACGGAAGACACCAGCGAGATGAGTACCGAAACCAGAAGGTAACCGCGGCAGGAGCGGGTCACCATCCTCCCCGACGCGGCAGGGAGCACCAGAAGGGAGTTGATAACCAGCAGTCCCGTCCAGCTTATGGAGATGGTAACGATCACCGCTGTAATAAGACCGAAAAGCTGTTCAATGGCAAAGACGCGGAACCCCCTGCTCCGGGCGAAAGTCCGGTTTACCGAGGTTATCAGCATTTTATTGTAGAATCCGGTCCACACGACCGCAAGAGCGGCGAGGGCGGCGAGAAGCAGCCCAAGTTCCTTGGGGGTGATACTGAGAATATCTCCCACCAGATAGCGGGAATAACGGGCAAAATTTCCCCCTGTGGAAAGCAGTACAATACCGAGCGCCACGGCTATCGATGAAAAAACACCGATAATCGTGTCGGTCGAAGCGGTGCCTCGGCTTTTTACAAAAATGATGGCTATCCCCAGGATGACACTGAAGGCGACCATCGCGATAAGCGGTTCCCCTATTCCGAAGATTACACCGATGGCGATACCCGTCAGTGCGGAGTGTCCTATGGCATCGGAGAAAAAGGCCATCTGATTTGAAACCACCAGTGTTCCCAGTGCGCCGAACAGCGGCGCCGCCAGCAGTACCGCCAGCAGCGCATTTTTCATGAAATGCGGCCGCAGCCACTGAAAGGGCAGTATCATATCTATTATTGAATATAGGGTTTCCAAAAAAGCTCCTCTATTCCGCTGAATTGCTGCCTGCAGAATTTCTGTCGGCAGCAATACTGCAGGCAGCTATGCTTCCAAAGGTCTCGATAAAAACCGGCATACCGAAAACATCCGCCGGGGATCCTTCCGCAGTAATTGTTCCGTCAATAAGAACGACCCGGTCTGCGTGGCGGGCAACGATATCCAGGTCGTGGGAAACCAGCAGTATGGTCAAATCGTGCTGCTTCCGGAGATCCGATACGAGCTGGTAAAAACCGGTGAGTCCCTTTCGGTCCACACCCGATACGGGTTCGTCCAGCAGGAGGATGTCCGGCAGGGGGGACAGAGCAAGGGCAAGCATTACCCGCTGGAGTTCGCCCCCTGAGAGGTCGCAGATACGCCTTGCCGCGAGGCCGGAAACATCCGTTTTTTCAAGAACCCTCCGTACAAGAGCTCTGTCCCTTTCACGGGGAGGCAGCCATACGGGCCAGCGGGTCAGGCAGCCTACAATCAGGTCGGATACGGAGATGGGTGAATTGGGGGCGATCTCGAGCCGCTGGGGAACATAC
>JAISVD010000034.1 GCA_031271875.1 Spirochaetaceae bacterium
TAAGTTGCTTTGACAGCTCCGCCCCAAATAGATTGCCCCAACTGATAATTAGCGCTGTTGCTTGTATACCCAAGCATATTTACGGCATTTAAGGTACTCATATCCTGCTGGTTTCCAAAGAGTGAAGATATTTTCGCACTGCCTGTTTTATAGGTATCGGTAAGCCCGCTCATTGCGCTGGCTATCGTTCCTGGACTCGCGTCCATACCTCCCGTTCCCAAACCCATGTCAAACCCGTCACGGCCGAATCTCATTTCAAACAATCCCATGCCTACTGCGCCGCCGTTTCTATCCTTAATCCCAAGCATACTCAGGTTCAGGACATTCATCGTGAAGTCTCCGCCAAGAGCGTACTCCATTCCCTGTCCCGCAAGACCGCCGACAAATTGATTAAAACTTTTAATCCCATCTGTGTTAAAGATATTATTACTCAATCCAACACGATTACCATCAAAGAGATTACCCTGTCCCAGCGTCCCGCTGGTCAGGGCGCCGGTCATCCCCCCGGCCATACTGACAAGACCGCTTCGCATTCCGCCGCCGAAAGCCTCATTCGACCAGCCGAATCCTCCCTCATCGCTGTACGTAAACGAGTTGATTGCACTGGTCACCGTCGTTGTTGTCAGCGATTGCACTCCGGTGAGCGCAGTTTTCGCAAGTACTCCGCCCATGCCGTCCGCCGTGACTTTTCCCATCAAACCCGTAAACGTTGGGGCTGTTCCGGCAATGGCGGAAAATCCATTAAAGCCCACCCCTATCGCACTCGTTGCCGCGCTTGACAGTACACTCTTCCCAAAAGCAAGTCCAGCCTGCTCGATACTCTTAAACCCGCCGGCCACATCCAACACCGCAAACGCTGCGTCATCTATCGCATTGATAGCTGCCGACGCAATGAGACTCGCTCCGCCTGTTATCGGCGCCGCTATCGCTCCGGCTATCATCATCCCCATATTCGCCACCGTCCGCAGGTTCGGCGCGCTGACAGCCGTATTCCGGTCATCCCACAACGGTTTTTCCCAGGGAGCTTGGTTCGCGTATGACCACCCCTGCTGCTCCTTCATCTGGTAGTAGATATACTCCCTCAATATCCGGCCAAGTTCACCGGTGCCCGCATCCGCATACAGACTGTTCTTTCCCTTATCCGCATCAGGCGCCGCCACCGTTACCGGGTCATACCCAATGTGCCGCCCATATTCCCCCGCTCCTTCACTCCGGGATTCGCTCCGTACAAGCTCATTCTGCTTCTCGAACACCGGCACACGGGTAGTAGCTTTCATCCCCTCTCTGCCGGCACTTCTGCCGGCACTTCTGCCGGCACTCTCAACTTCACGGTAACCGGTTATCACTGTTTTCGCCCTGTATACATTGATAGTCTTTGTCCGGCTCTTCTGTCCCTCTTCCGTATTCTCTTCCGCCGTACCGAATATCACTTCACGCTGTTCTTTGACCTCATCCTGGGCATCCCCTATCAACACCTGTATTGCCAGGGAACTTACATTGACAAGCCGCTCCTCGCTCAAATCCGTCTTCAGGGTAATCGGTGACATATGATACTCACGGTAGCCCTCAACGCTTACCCGTTCGTATTCATCACCGGTTATCGTTGAATACACAATAATCTGCCGGGTATAGGTATTTCCGTTCTTCTCCCAGGTCACAAAGGTTTCATCCATGCTTTCAGCAAAACGTTCATTGGCGTCCTGTACATGTGTATACAATCCCTCCATAGCATCCTCCGCCATTTCACGGGCCATATACGCCAGTTTTTTCGCTTCCCCCGCTGCCAGTACCGCATTCGATTCACGGGCAAACGCAGCAGCGGCAGCCTGAATGTGCCCCGAATTCCAGGCGTTGATTCCCCCGAGGCCCCGCTGAACCTGGCTCGCGATCGTTCCCGCCGCGCCGGACATGGCGGTAAACGCGCTCTCCATGCCCGTAATGCCCGCCATACCCAAAAGGTCACTCAACGCTGATGACGCTTCTTCCGCGCCGCCGAGTCCGGGCATGGTGACAGGCCCAAGGGTATCAAACTTCCGTGCCCCTGCTTCCGCATCTATACCCGCCATAGCCAGCATCGTTCCGGTCAGCGCACTGTCAGCCGCCGCCGTCGCCTGTTCCACCCACGCCTCTTTCTCCTCCAGCCCTTCCCTATATGCCGCTGCCCAGGCGTTACCGGTGTGTTCATATTCAGCCTCAAACCGTTTCCGCCACTCCGCATGTTTCTGGTTTAAGTTCTCTATTCCCGTAAGCCAATCTTTCCGCCCCCGCTCACGGATCAGCCAAGACGCCTCATGCCAGGCTTTGTACTTCTCATTGATATCCCGTATCTGCTGCTCCCATTCCGCCTCCCGGGCCGCAAGCTCCGCTTCAAACCGGGTGCCGTATGCCTGCCCCAGCAAAAGCGCATACTCATTCGCCAGGGTCAGGTATTCCATCATGTATGACCCGCCGTCCTCACTAATCCCGTCCAGGTCAGACACAAGCGTTTCCTCCATGTTCTTCTGATGGTTTTTCCGCGCCGCAGCCTCATCCCCGTATGCCTCTGCGGCCGATGCGGCCAGTTGTTCCTCTGTCGCTGTTCCCGCTATGAACGATTCATATACCCCGCGATATTTTTGCTCTTTACCGCGCCGCTCCTGTTCATCAGACTTCCATTGCGCTTCAACACTGTCACGGGCATCTTTGCGCGCGCTCTCGCTCCAATTCGCAAGAGCCGTAAGGGCTTCCGCCACATCCTTGTGTTTTCGCTCCCCTGCATTGGTATAATCCCTCCAATACCCGGAGAGCTCCGTTATTTCGTCCCCCGTAAGCGTTCCCGCTCTGGCGACCGCTTTTTCAATATCTTCCCATGCAACGTATGCATCCCCGGTTTTCACACCCTTTATCGTATGTATCTTATCACAAGATTTCACATATGTCTGATATAAATTGTTGAAACCCGCAATTTCACTGGTAAGTTCCGTACCTCCATTCCTCACTACTTCCTGAACACGCTCCCATTCATTGATGTACCCCTTTTTGACTCTTTTTAATTGCCTGAACCGTTGTTGGGAGATCGGACGCCACCACTTATTTCTTCTTTCGTAATACCGGTATTCCGAAAGAAACTTTTTCTCAAAGTATTCATATTCTTTGGAAGCGGAAATAAGGGACAGAGCGTCTTTTCCCATCACATCCGGCCCGATGACGGTAAGGGTGATGTAGAATTCCAGGTCAGCCCTTTCCTCAGCGCTCATACCTTGCCACGCCGCTTCCTGCATCCCGTACAAACCGGGAATCTGCGTAAAACCCTGAATCCCTGCTGCATTATATCCGCTGAATACAATCATTGTCTCTCTGCGGAAACCTTTGAGAAGATCCCCCACCGTATCGGAACCAAAGAGACCGTCGTACCGGGCTTTTTCCCCGCTTTGTTTATCCAAAGCAGATGCAGTCTTATACCCTCCCTGTACAAAGGACAGGGTATTAGTATTCTTAAACATCCGCAAAAGATAATCCCTGGCAAGCCCCCAATTCTGCAGCCGGTTACCCTCGTTAAAATTGTAGTTGGCCATCCGCTGACTCCATTCCCGCACGGCCCGCTCAAACGCTGATGAATTGACAAAATCAGACCCTGCGGCAGTATCTGCGGTAAAATAGTCCAGGACTTTCGCTGCCTGATCCGTGTTTATCAGATTAATCTTGAAATTCGGACCATACGACAGTTTCAGGTTTCCCTTCGCGTCCAGCGTTATTGCGTCTTTCCAGGGGCCTGTGTTTCCGTATCCAAACGTATTGCCAAAATGCTTCGCATAACTATCATAGTATTTCTGGTTTTGCTCCATTTCCCTGGCAAGCGCCTCTGAGGTTCCTGACCTCGCCCTGGCCGTCAATATCATCCGGCTGAAACTTTTCCGATACTCCTCATATTGTGACGTATACTCGCTGTCTTCATACGTCCGCTCCGTTTCCCCGGTATCATATAATCCTTTTAACGCATCCAACGCTATCGCCGCCCGATCCGCCCTCTCCTGGCTGTATGCCAGCTCTTCCAGCGGTTCCTTATAACTGGTTAACAGGCTCTTTTCTCCGCCTGCGCTGTTCCCTTGACTCAGGTATGCCGTACTCGCCCAGCGGCGGATGGCATCCTGCGCCTCATACCTGAAACGCGCCGCTTCCAGCTCTTCATAGCTCCTCTTCGCTTCATCATAGACACTGTCATAGGTATTCCCAACATCAGCAAAATCATCCGCAGCGGTTTTGTAATCCTCAGCAGCCCTTTGATATTTCCCGGTTGTTTCAGCGATCAGAAGGGATATGGAATCCAGGGCCGCTTCCAGAGCCGCTTTATTCTTTGCAAGTTTATACGCATCCCCGTATGTCCCCATCTCTTTCGCATAATATTTTTTTGTTTCATAACCGGACAGGCATCTGTCCGCAGATCGGGCATACGCATCCCGTAATTCATATCCTACGGAATATATCTCCTGATCTTCCCATTCTTTCGAGGTATCGCTGATATATTCCTTCACCGCATCCTGGAACGCTGTCTGCCGCTCCCACGCTGTTTCCGTACTATACCGCTCATATACCTCTTCAAGTATGCGCCGTTTTTGTTCCTGTTCTTCACTCAGGTCAATTAAAGCCCCTTCAAGCCACGTACCGGCGCCTGTAACCTGTTCCGCTTCATCCCCTTGTATCGTCTTATCTGCAAATGCAAGCGCATCCTCTTCACTCAATTTATTGTTATATTCCTGTAACAAATTACCCGATGTCACATATATCCGCCAGTGTTCATCTTCTTTTGATGCCCCACGGGACTTCACTGCCCCTTCATATATGGCGCTATAGTTCTGCTTTAACAATGTAAGACCTATGTCATCAGATAATCCGTTCAGTAACGCCATCGCGCTGTCAGTGACCCATTGGTCTACAGCGCTGTTTCCTCCGGGAAGACCAGATCCCCAGGACAACATATCCGGCAGCGGGTTACGGATCGTTCCTCCATTCAGATATTCCGCCAGACGCAGCGCTTGCCGATAATCACCAGGATACTGATCCCGCGCCCATTCCAAAGCATTCCCGGAAACCAGGGAGCCCGCATACCGCTTCGCCAGTTCCATGAAGGTCTGTAATTCATCGGCTTCCTCAAGGACTGCCGCCGCCGCTTTTGCTTCGGCGCTGTCTGCGCTGAACTGTCTTGATACATACGCTTCATACCATGTCCGCTCCGCTTCATACCTCTCATATTGATTGTGTAACAGATTCCAGGTAAGCCGGTACCGGATTCCTTCAGCC
The DNA here is from genome assembly GCA_031271875.1 of Spirochaetaceae bacterium. GTDB lineage: Bacteria > Spirochaetota > Spirochaetia > Treponematales > Treponemataceae > JAISVD01. The sequence goes on from JAISVD010000034.1 coordinate 5,278, forward strand.
CCGCTATACATGGCCAGTGTTTCCAACGCCGAATGAAACTCAGGCTCCCGCACCTGGTCATACAGGCTTTCAATACTTCCGGATGGAGTAAGCCCCAATGCATTCAGCGCCGCTTCCAGTAGTTCAGGACCGTCAAGGCTTGCCGCCAATTCATACATTGCCAGCCGCTGTGTCATTCCTGCCATCGGATTATCAGCGGCGCTTGCAAGAAATCCCGCGATTGTTCCAACGCCGGCGGAAAACCATTCTCCAAGCATTTCCCGGCATACCGTAAGAGAGAACTCCGGCAATTGCAGCAGATATGCCGCCATCGCTGTTACTTCCTCCCCAAAGGCTTTCCCATATACCGCATACACCTGTTCAAGCCAGGGACTCACCGCGCCGGCAGTATCTCCTTCCCCAAGCCATGCCGACAGTACCTCCTCTCGCTCTGCGTCCGCGCTGAAGGTCTTCGTCAATTCCTGCATAAGGAACCAGGCTGAACGGCTTTCCAGAAGAGCATCAGAAGCGCAGTAACCTGCAATCACCGATCGGAGTGTCCCTTCGACGGTTTCATCTATCAGGCCCGACGAAAAAAGGAGAGACCCTGATACGATCTCCCGGCCATACCCGGTAAGCGCTGCCGGGTCCGCTCCAGCCTGAAGATTGTGCGCTATTGACAGCAGCTCAAAGGCCCGCTGGGCCGCTCGTTCCCGGATATCCGCAGAAGCGTATCCGTGGTTCCCCTCCGCCTCGGCAATAAGCACAGCCCGGACACGTTCTGCATCCGTCATATCAAGAGCCTTATGTATCAGCGCTATGGTCTTCCCAATCCGTACAACCGCTTCTTCTTCCAATAATCCTCTATCTGTCCCGCCTGCATCCCCGCTCACCGCCAGAAGCGCGCAAATCGCCTGGGCATCTTCTCCGGCACTACCTGCCTCTGAACGATCCAATACGTTCATGACCTGTTTTAGGCTTTCCTGTTTTGCCTGTATTGTTTTCTCATATACGGAACTTGAAACCGGCGTACCCTGCCGCTGGTATCCTGCCTGTACAGCAGCATACTCCAGAACTGCATTCTGCCATCCCTCCAATTCACGTCCAAGCCAGTCAGGAACTCCGCCTATCGATTGTTCAACGGAAAACAGGAAGTGGGCAGCCCCCTCTTCCAGATTCCCTTCCTTTGCCTGTATCGCTTCTATCAATATCTCATGTCTCGGCAGTTTGCCCGCTTCCACTGTCAGACCATACTGTTCAAATACCTGCTGTAAATTGGCAAACGCTGATATGATATGTTCCTTCTCCACTGCCGCTGATCCAAACCCAATCTCTTCATACGCCTGCATCATGCCCGACAGGTTCTGCATCCGTACCGCATCGGCTATTAAGAACAGACCGGTCAGACTTTTTCCCTGGACAGTAAAAAAGCTCCCTCCCTGCATAAGAAAGGAGACCAACCCTCCCTCCCCATTGAGCGCCTCAAGCTTTCGCTGTAATGCATCTGCATCCATGCCGCTCCGGGATTCCAGCAAGCTTAACAGGGTGTGTAACTCTGTTAACGCCTCTGACCCTGCGCTTTCTTCAAGGCTGCAGAACTCTGAAAGCATTTTTGCTTCATCACGTACATCCGCGGCAGTATCAAGATAATACTCCAATGCAGCAGTTTCCAGGGCTGCCTGCTTCGCAAAATACTCCCATTGGCTTTCAGCTAAGTCATCCGTTAATCGCTGCTCTATACCTTGCCTGCTCAATGCTTTCTGATCCGCTTCATCATTTGCATGACCGCTATAGGTATAATACCAATCCGTTACATCCTCGGACGCAAGCAGGCCCATCGCCGCAATCCGGTCTTGCATCCGCTGTTTTGCATACTCTTTCGCAGCTTTTACCGCCGCAAGAAGTAACGCTCCATACTCCTCTTTTATCCCTCTGATCTCCCCAGCTGCCGTTACTCCATTGAGGCTTTCCGCCTGCCCCGCCAGCAGCCCCGCTATGACGCTATAATACGGATTCGACTCCGCAGCGTTAAACCCTTTAATATCTGCGGGTAACCCGTCAATAGGTATGTTTTCCGGTATTCCCTCATACTGTGTTGTCAGATCCGCAAGGCTTATGCCGCTCTCCGTTCCATATATAAGTTGACTTAAATAGCCCGCTCCGCTTTCCACCATTTGCGCCACCCCAAGTTCCCGCGCCTTTTCCACATACGTGATGTATACTGATGAGTTGTCTGTTTTTAAAAGCTTATTAACTGCCAGTAACTCTTTATACATGGCGGCCATCTCATTCAAAAGGAAGGTGTTTTGGTTTAATTCATATGCCGCCATTTTCGCCGCATATTCACGGTTCAGCTTGTCCAGCTCCGCATCTATCAGCGCCAGGCTTTGCGCCGCTTTCGCCAACCGCTCCTCCTCCGCTTTTACATCTTCCCCCGCCTTCCTCAGGGTTCCTTGCGCTTCGCCATAAGATACAAGCGCCTGGTCGTAGGCGGCCTTCGCTTTCTCCCACGCCCGTATCCCTTCCGCATCAGTCATGCGTCCGGCCGTCACGTCTTCGGCATACTGATTCACCGCCTTCGCTATATCTACCCGCTTCTCCCAGTACCCCGCCGCCGCCCGCCCGCGGATTAACTCTATCTGGTATTCATCAAGGTTAAACGCTTCACTCCTTGCACCCTCCTCAAGAATATCAACCAGCGCGCCGGTACCCATGACCAGGCCAAAGTCTTTGACCAGCGCATCCCGTGCTTCAACCGCCCGATCCCTGTAGGCTGTATACATATCAGACCACTTCGATATTTCCAGCGCTATAGCATACTGTTCCCCAAAAAATACCCCTTTGGCTCCCAATGAATCGATGATCTGTTCCCGCTCTTTCAGGCTGCGCTTCCCCTCCGCCACTGCCTGTATTTCCGCTAACAATACCTGTTCATTCCTCAGGGCTTGCAAAGCCGCAGTATACCTATTCACCGCCGCGGCGTGCATCCCCTCATAATTCTCTATCCATGGCTGTAACGCTGCCAATTGTGATTCAATGAGACTATTTTGCATCTTGAATACGCTTTTTTCATTCTCCGGTATATATGAGGCGTTTATGAGAGACCCTCTGTGCGATAACTCTTGTTTTAATCGTACTTCTTCTGCCGCAACAGATTGTTTTGTTTGCTTCCACTCCGGACTTCTCAACCTGCATCACCGCTGTTTTATATACAGTCCCGTTTTGGTAGGCGCTTACCATATCAACCCAAAAACCATGGATCTCATTCTCTATCCATGCGGTATACTCGCCACTGTCCAACGATGGCGCTTCCTGACTTTTATACTTACTATACCAGAATTGTACCGTTTCCCGGCAACCGGCCGCTACCGAGCCCGTGGTTACATACGTATCTACCCACGCTTTTGCCCGCTCGCTTCCCGCCTGCCTGCGCAGCCCCGCATCCCGCACAAATTCCGCTTTTGCCGCTCCTATCGCTTCCTCTACGTTTTGTGACGCCTGCTTAAATACCGCTTCCCCTGACTCAAACAGGGATTTTGCTTTGCTCTCCCAGCGCTGCCGTTCTTTGAGTATTTCATTATACGCGCTGCTCCACGCCGCTTCTCCCTCAAGATAGGTTTTTCCCGCTTCCTGCTCCCACTCTATCCGCCTCAGAAAAAACCGTTCTTCCGCTTCTTCCCACGCTTTCAAACCCCGTTCAAATTGTTCCCGGTACGCCTCAAGCCATTCCTCCCCGAATAACGCCAAATCCCCTGTCCCTGCCGCCGCCGCTTCTATCCGGGCTTCTATTGACTGTATGCCTTCAGCACAACTGCTTTCAGTCTCATGTATCAACCGGCTCACGATGGCCGCCGCCGCTTCTTCCTCACTCTTTTTCCGCAGACTCAATACGTCACTGGTTCGCCGGGCGGTCAAAAGCCTCTCCTCCCGGGCTATGAGATATCCTGTTTCCGCTGCGTACTGCCGGATCGATGTCCCCATTGTTTCCGTAAGTATTGACTCATAATGCTCCCGCCGGGCGGCAGGTATATACGTTACTAATTCCGGAAACAGCGCTTCCAATGACGCGGAATACTCTCTGACCGTCTGCTCTCCAATCTCTATCGCTCCTTCCCGCCATTCCCCCCTCTCATCGCTGATATCGCGCCCTTCCTCAGGCCGAATAATCAGCGGATCACCGGTACTATCGTCAGTAAGGATGTTCCCTTCTTCGTCCACATGGTACACATATCCTATCGTACTTATTCCCAATGCCCGCGCTGTCTTATGTGCAAATCTGTTCTTTTCACTCCCGAAAAACCGTTTCTGCAGCCATTCGCTAAACCGCTGTTCAAGCGCATCTTCCGTCCATCCTTCCAGCTTACGCCCTGCTTCCGCCAGTTCTTCAGTATCCGTAATAACGGCCGCCGCCAGCCGTTCCCAGGAACTCCGGGCTATACTGATGCCCAGGCGCGCTTCGTCCATCCAGCGTTCCGGCCTTACTTCCCTATCAGCCCGCTCAAAATAGTATCCAAAACTCGTTTTGTCAAAGCCGGGTATTTCATCTGTAACCTGTCCATACGGCAGGCTGCTCAATCTCCCCAAAATAGATAGCCCAACAACTGCAAAAAAACTAACCTGCGGGGAGTACATTTCATTTTTCACCTCTTTTGACTGTTACAGACTTAGGTATAGATATGACGGACTTATGATATAGACTTTTTCAATAATATATCATCTCCCTATTATTCATAAATGCATATCTTTTTCAATAAATTTGCTCCTGAAACCGCTCTCTTTTTCTCTTTATAAGACACGGAAATCACTGTTCAAAAAAGCGGAGTGTTATGGCGACATCTTTACAGACAGCCTTATTGACGGTTATAATGCTGCACTATTCTGATAAGCAGGTTTTTGTATGCCCCAAACAATTACAGTTCAAAACGTATCTGATTGAGGAGGTACTGAATAGCGCTCTGTGAGTTCTCCGAAATATCCTTAGTCTGTATAGTGTCCCTTACAAGACAGGATTTCAAGCAGATCCCTCGATAATATCGTGTTCAACGCCTTTGCCGCTATTGAGAGCGTTGACGCCACGGCGAAGATGGTATTACTATTGAATCAGGAGTTTCTGCCAGTAGAAGCAATTTTGTATTCATTTTCTGAAATACATAGATAGGAGCTGACCATGCCTCCTTCGACTAGGCGCGGATTTGCGAAATAAAAAGGGGGAGAATAAAAACCTGTTTTCTTCTCCCCCTTTTTTGTTTCCTATTGGGCGCCTTCAGCAAGAATCTTGAGCAGATCCGCCTCAACATCAAATGCGTATTCCCAAGCGGGAAACGCATGGAGATGGTAACGCGTAAGCAGAAGACACTCAAAGCGGCATCAGAGGAACTTGGAATAAGTTACAGCCAAGGGAAACGGATTTACAAGCGTTACAAGGAAGGCGGAGACAAAGCGCTGGTACATGGCAACCGGGGAAAAGCATCAAATAAAAAAAGCGATGAAAGCAAAATAAGAAAAGCAATTGAGCTGTATCAAGAAAAGTATAATGACTTCGGACCGACTTTAGCACAAGAAATGTTGTTGGAAAGAGACGGGATAGCAATCAGCGTCAGCACATTACTGCTTTGCCGGTTCCAGAATCCCTGCTTTCGCCCTTATGATTTTTTTTGGTTTGTCATCATCTGCCTCCTTGTTGACTATACCTTTTTATGCAACAAGTGTCAGATTTCATCTTGACTTGTTCAACTAACGGGATTTCCCGACGCGATTAACACGGTCTTTCCCAAAACGGAAGTTCATCGTAAGGGAATAGAGCGGTTAATTCCTCACCGGAAAGTAGGTTCTGCCGTTTACCGTTTCTCTTGAAAGGTTCGAATTCCGGTATGGATTCGATGATCCCTTCCCACATGACTAATTTCAGGGTATAGAGGATTGTATTCCGGCACGAGTTGGAAAGACGCTGCTCGATCAGATAGTCCTCCACATTCGCCGGACGGATTTTGTCCAAGGTGAGTTTGCCGAATTTAGGGATGAGATAGTTGACCAGATGCCGCCTGTGCTGGTGTATGGTCTGGGGTTTCATGGTTCTGCCCTTTGCCCGGAGCCGTGCGAGGTGAGGGGAGTCCTCAAGAAACATCTTTTCTGCGAAATCGGAGAAGTTTTTTCTTCTGAGTTAAGCCTTCCGATTCTCCTTCAGTAGGTGCTGCTTGAATAGTTACTCCTGGAAGGCCACGGCCTCCCGCTTGTTTTCACAGCCGTATCCGCAACCCGTTTTCCGTCCTCTTCATACCAGTAATACCAGAAGGCGCCTGTCATGAGTCTGCGCTGAAAAAGATGATACTTTCCGATGGAAACCGCCATAGTAACCCCCAATGAAGAACGCCACACTGTGTTGACAGTTTGTTGACACTTGTGTTGTCTCAGGTGTTTTCAGACAGTAATGACGGAATTGTCAGAATGGGGTAGGGAAGCTAACTCATTATAATATAATGAAAAAACCCATCCAATTGGATGGGTTTTAAGCTCCCCCGGCCGGGCTTGAACCAGCGACCCAGTGGTTAACAGCCACTTGCTCTGCCGACTGAGCTACAGGGGAAAAATATCCGATCAATCACCGGATGTTTTTACTATATAGAATCCCTGAAAAAAAGTCAATCGTGTTTTACCGATTTTCTCAATATGAAACCTGAAAATCCATACGTTCTACCCTCCGGTCGGGGCCTGCATGGGGCAATGAAAAACGAGCCACGTTATATCCTGCTGATTTTTTAGAATGCGGCTGCTCCTGCTGCGGCATACAACCACGCTTGACACTATTTCGCCCCTCCCTTACCGTAACCATATTTCCAGGAAATTCCAGTCGTTGTATGCTTCCTCTTCACCTCTATTTCGGTCGGTTAAACTATAGATGTTCCCTATCCGTTCCCCTCGGGGAACCTTACAACCTGACAGGTGAAGATTCCGGAAACTTGAAACAAACGATGCGGTCTAAAAAGGATATGGAGTAGAGAGGGATGAGAAGAATTCCTGGTATCAGGGGGAGTTATCACTTTATTTGGAGATATCTTAACTAAATCTGTTATTTTATTATATAATGAGATATAATTCTTGTTAGAGACAGTCACATCGGAGATAGAATATGTCATTCGTTGATAAAAAATTCATTGAACGTCCAAAGATTGATGCCCACAACCACCTTAATCTTGGAATGCGTTATGCATCATATGTAGTGTGGGCAAATTTTTTCATTCCCGATTTTCCCCGGCCTCTCAACGGACTGGATGAAATGCACCAGATTATCTCCGAATTTACACGCCCTCGGTGCCAGACCGCTGATGATGTCGAAAAACTGCTCTCCCTGGCGATTGAGGACGCCATTGCCGATACGGTGATCGTCATTGAAGGGAGCGTCGATATTGGTTTCATAAACCAGTGCGGAGGGAACATTGACACGTTCCTTGCCCTCGTTTCCGGAATCAGGGACAAATACGCAGAGAGGATCAGATTTGAGCCCGAGCTGGGGATGGGGAAGACCTTTGATATCGCTAAACTGAATGCCTGGGTACCCGAGTGTATCGGCAGCGGGGTCTTCAAAAGCATAGATCTCTATGGACCGGAAGTGGAGGAGGGGATCGAAAATTTCAAGGGTTTTTTCCGGCTCGCCGGTGAAAAGGGATTGAAGAAGAAAGCCCATGTGGGGGAATTTTCCGACAGCAGGTCGGTGGTCCGTTTTGTCGAGTTTTTCGAACTTGATGAGGTACAGCACGGTATCGGTGCCGCGGCTGACAGCAGCGCGCTCCGGTTCCTTGCGGACAACAATATCCGGTGCAATGTGTGCCCCTCCAGCAACGTGATGCTCGGGGCCGTGCCTTCCTTAAAGGAACATCCCATCCGCAGAATGGCCGATGCGGGGGTTCCTGTTTCGATAGCCACCGATGATCTGCTTTTCTTTAACCGTTCCGTGGGCGAACAGATGGCGGACCTGGTCGCCGCAGGGGTCTTTTCAGAAGACGAAGTCTTCTCCATCGCTTCCGGGTGTATATAATATCCCTCGCGATATAGTCTGACCCCGGAGTACAGCTCATTCCGGCGGTTCTTCACCGCTGTTGCGGCTTCTTCTTGAGAGGGCCTCTCGAGAGAGGTACACCATCAGCAGCATGATGTCGGAGGAGCGTATGCCCGATATCCGTGACGCCTGTCCCAGGGTTACCGGTCGTACCGTGTTGAGCTTCTGAACCGATTCGGTGGATATCCCGGTGATTCCCTCAAAACTGAAATCCTCCGGAATACGGGTCTGTTCCATCTTCTTCAGCTTTTCGACCCGCCTGTCCTGTTTATCTATGTAGTGTTCGTATTTTATGTCCGTCTGTACGCTCTCCCAGAACCGGGGCGGGTAGAGGTATTTCCCTGTGACAGGATCCCTGTTTTCCGCGTCCGGCTGCCGCGAAAGGAGTTCCCGTATCTCATCCTGTACCCGGATTCTTTCCCGGAGCTCTTCAAGGTCTCTGCCGCTCCTGAGTCCCGCTTTCCACCCTTTTTCGAGGAGTCTTGAGTCCGCCGTGTCATGGCGCAGCCTGAGCCTGTATTCGGCCCGGGCGGTGAACATCCGGTAGGGTTCCTTTGTCCCCAGAGTGACAAGGTCGTCTATCAGGACACCTATATAGGCTTCGTCCCTGCGGAGAACCAGAGGTTCATATTCCGCAGAAGCTCTGTCCCCGCTGTTTTGGCTGCCGCGCCGGGAGCGGGCATAGAGGGCGGCGTTTATCCCCGCGATAAGCCCCTGTCCCGCAGCCTCCTCGTAACCGGAGGTGCCGTTTATCTGTCCGGCGGAGAAAAGCCCCCGCAGCTTCTTTGTCTCCAGACTGGGATAAAGCTGGAGCGGATCGAGGTAATCATACTCCACAGCATAAGCGGGGCGGGTAATGACCGCTTTTTCGAGCCCCGGAATTGTCCTGAGAAAACGCTCCTGAACATCTTCGGGCAGGGAGGAGGAGAACCCGTTTATGTACATCTCCTGGGAATCAAGACTTTCCGGCTCGATAAACAGCTGATGGCGTTCCCTTTCGGCGAAGCGTACCACTTTATCTTCTATAGATGGACAGTAGCGGGCGCCGACCCCCTGTATTCTGCCGCCGTAAAGGGGGGATCGGTGGATATTTTCCCTTATTATCCGGTGGGTTTCCGTATTGGTATAGGTCAGATAACAGGGAACAGCGGGTCTGTCCACCTGCACAGTGGAGGAGGAGAAGGGCAGTATGATTCTGTCCCCCTCCTGTTTCTGCATCCGGGAAAAATCCAGGGAATCCGCGAGGACCCGCGGAGGGGTTCCTGTTTTGAGCCTTCCCGTGCGGAACCCGAGCCGTCTGAGGGCTTCCCCCAGACCGCAGGCCGCGCTCTCCCCGAGACGGCCCTCTTCGGCCTCATACTCGCCTATGAAAATCCTGCCGTCCAGAAAGGTCCCGGTGGTGAGGATTACCGCCGCCGCATCTACGGTTCTGCCCCTGGCTGTAAGGATTCCCCGTATTTCAGTACCCTCCGGATTCACCGTGAGGTCAACAACTGTGTCCTGGAGTATATCCAGCCCCTTCTGGGCTTCAACGGTTTTGCGCGCCAGGGCGGCGTATAAAAGCTTGTCAGCCTGGGAGCGGGGGGCCTGCACCGCCGGGCCTCTGCTTCTGTTCAGCAGCCGGAACTGGAGCATGGATTTATCGATGAGTTTCCCCATCTCTCCGCCGAGGGCATCTATTTCACGGACGATATTTCCCTTCGCAATCCCCCCGATTGAAGGGTTGCATGACATCCGTCCGATGGAGTCGATTGTCTGGGTTACCAGCAGAGTCTTAAACCCCATCCGGGCTGCCGCCAGGGACGCCTCTATCCCCGCGTGTCCCCCGCCGGTAACTAGTACATCATAAAATTGGTTCACGGCGTTTACTATATAATACCCGTGCAATTTGGTAAACCGAGGGATTATTGATCAGGGGAGCCTGTATGTACAGGAAAAGGCAAAAGCTGAAGAAGCGTAAACCGGAGACGGTCCGAGTGGGGACAGAGCTCAGCAGAGCTCAGCAGAGCTCAGCAAAGCTCAGCAGAATATGATTTCAGGAACATGAAGGACATGTCCCTGGAGGGTGAAACTGTGTTGCTGAACCGCAAGCTGTTCATGAAACGGGAGAAACTACACGTCACCCGGGTTCTCCAGGGTTTCCAGTTCCGATATCCAGAGGGCACTGTCTGCGTCACTGGGCATACGCCAGTCGCCCCGGGGAGAAAGGGTGACGCTTCCCACTTTGGGCCCGTCGGGAAGGCAGGAGCGTTTGAACTGCTGGGAGAAAAACCGCCGGTAAAAGAGTTTCATCCACCGGATTATCTCCTCCCTGCTGCGGGGAACCGCACGGGATGTTCCCGCCGAAAACGCCTGTTCCGCGAGACAGAGGATCTTTTTGGGGCCGAATCCCCAGCGGACCGTATAATACAGGAAGAAATCGTGGAGCTCATAGGGGCCGATAATCTCTTCGGTTTTCTGGCTTATGGAGTCCTCTTCCGGGGGAAGCAGTTCCGGGCTGACCGGCGTGTCCAGAATATCCTGCAGGGTTTGGACGAACTGCTCAGGATCGCCCCTTTTGGCCCATACCGAAGGATCCCGCAGGCAGTGGGCCGCCAGATGGCGCACAAGGGTTTTGGGGATCGAGGCGTTTACTCCGTACATGGAGATGTGGTCGCCGTTATAGGTGGCCCATCCCAGGGCGAGTTCCGAAAGGTCGCCGGTTCCTATTACCAGGCCCGCGCAGCTGTTCGCTATATCCATCAGTATCTGGGTACGTTCACGGGCCTGCGCGTTTTCATACACCGCATCGTGGATTGCAGGATCGTGCCCGATATCCTCAAAATGGCGGAGTACCGCGTCGCGGATGGATATCTCCCGCGGGGTGACTCCCAGGGAATGCATCAGATCATGGGCGTTCCTGTATGTACGGTCGGTGGTGCCGAAGGCGGGCATGGTAATAGCCTGAATTCCCCCCCTGTCCAGTGAGAGCCGGTCAAAGGCTCTTACCGTTACAAGGAGCGCCAGGGTCGAATCGAGTCCGCCTGAGATGCCGATAACCGCATTCCGTACTTTTGTATGGCGAAGCCGCTGCATCAGCCCCTCCGCCTGAAGGGTAATGACCTCTTCGCAGCGTCTCTCCAGCTCTTCCTGCCCGGAGGGAACAAAGGGAAGGGGATCGATATATCGGAACAGCGGTTTTTCCGCTTTTCTGAAGGTGATGTACAACTCTTCATACCGCTGTTCCGGACTGTCCGGGATACCGGCGGCGAATGTACCGGTACGTTTCCGCTCCTGCGCGAGCCGTTCCGTGTCGATATCCGCTGATATCATGACCGGTGAAAACAGTTCGGACTGGTTCAGCAATACACTGTTTTCCGCGATGATATGGTGACCGGCAAACACGAGGTCTGTGGAGGACTCTCCGGCTCCGCAGTCAGCGTAGATATAGGCCGCCGCAAGCCTCCCCGACTGGACGCTTATCAGGGAGCGGCGGTAGTCCGCTTTGCCGATGATTTCATCGCTGGCGGAGAGGTTCGCGATGATCGTTGCTCCCGCGAGGGCGTGACCGGAGGAGGGGGGCGCCGGAGCCCAGAGGTCTTCGCATATCTCTGCGGCCAGGGCAACTCCTGAGTTTTCGCTGTCCCGGATGAGTACGGATGTACCGAAGGGGATATCTGCGGCGGTTCCTGATATCTGTACCCGGCGTATCCCGGAAAAGGCGGGGGTAAACCAGCGGCGCTCATAGAATTCACCGTAGTTCGGGATAAAGGTCTTTGGGATCAGCGCGAGAACCCTGCCCTCCGCCGCAATGGCCGCAACGTTGTACAGCGCTCCCCGGTCGGCAAAGGGCAGCCCTACAATGGCCGCCAGGTGCAGCCCCGCTGTTGCCGCCGCA
>JAISVD010000076.1 GCA_031271875.1 Spirochaetaceae bacterium
CTCTCTTTAGTGAACTGTCAGCTCCTCAGAATCAATGTATCAGAGAGTGAACTGTATCTTCCGGTAAAAGGCATGAAGCTCGACGCAGGGGGGATCGCAAAGGGGTACGCCGCGGACGAGATAGTCCGTATTCTGAAGGAGGAGCGGGTACGGAGAGCGCTCATCGATCTGGGGGGAAACATCTACGCTTTCGGGGAGCGGGGGGGGACAAGCCCCCAGAATACACCATGGAGGATCGGGATACGGGACCCCTTTCAGGTTTTGAGCGAACCGGTCATACGTATCGAGGTCACAAACCAGTCGGTGGTAACATCCGGCGTATATGAACGCTATTTCGAGCGGGACGGTGTCAGATACCATCACATTCTTGATCCCTGCACCGGATATCCTGTCAGGAACAACCTGATGTCGGTAACCATCATCACCGGATCATCGACAACCGCAGACGCGCTTTCAACATCCCTGTTTCTGCTCGGGGTTGAAGAGGGACTGCGGTTCGTGGAATCGATGCCCGATATCGAAGCGGTATTCATCACGGATACCCGTCAGGTATATCATACGAAAGGAATTACCGGAAAGATGAAAATCCTCTCCGGTGATTTTACGGAAGCTCATATACCGGAAATATAAAACGGAATTTATACGATAACCACCGAATTATCGACGTGGGAAAAGGGCGCAGGGACATATTTGTCCGCCGCCCAGTCGTTCTCCCAATGGGTGCCGTCCAGAAGGTAGCGGAACTGATACTCCTTTCCCTGTTCAAGGGACAAAGTCATGGAAAAGGATCCATCTTTCTCCTTTTTCATCGGTGTTTCAATGCTGCTCCAGCTGTTAAAATCTCCCACCAGGAACACCTTTTCGGCATTCTGAGACGCTTCCGGCGAAAGCTCAAATGTGACTTTGCACGTCTTTCCGGTTTTCGGATACTTTTTGTATAAAGCCATACGGCAACCTCCTCTTCTTTTCAGGGCCTGTTATTATTCATGACTGTCACTTTTCAAATCCGGCAACACCAAAATGGTTCTTGCCATATTATGTATATAAATATACTATATGCTGAAGTGTTTTTTTATACAATATGGATGGAAGAGTTTTTTTCCCGCCAGCGGATAAATACCTTTAGGAGGCGTAAATGACGAAAGATACCTATCTTTTTACTTCAGAATCGGTAGGCGAGGGACATCCTGATAAATTGTGCGATCAGGTATCGGACGCGGTTCTTGACGCATGTCTTCGTGATGATCCTGAAAGCCATGTTGCCTGTGAAACATTTGCTTCAACCGCGCTTCTGCTTGTCGGCGGGGAGATTACAACAAACACCTTTGTTGATGTTCAGCAGACAGCCCGGGATATCGCCCGTAAAATAGGGTATACCGATTCGGAATTCGGGCTTGACTGTAATTCAATGGCGGTGCTGAACATGATCCACGCCCAGTCCCCGGATATCAATCAGGGCGTATCGGGGCGGGGTCTGAAGGAGTATGAGGGGCAGCAGGGCGCAGGCGATCAGGGGATGATGTTCGGTTTTGCCTGTTCGGAAACACCGGAGCTGATGCCCGCGCCGATCATGTATGCCCACCAGCTGCTCCGGCGTGCCGCGGCAATGCGCAAGAATAAAGCGCTCAGCTGGCTCCGTCCCGATTCCAAAAGCCAGGTCACCATCGAATATGAGAAACACAGACCAGTCAGGATTGACACGGTGGTCATCTCCCACCAGCATGACGGGGATATCCCCTATGGCAGAATAAAAGAGAGCCTGATCGAAGAGATCATCAAACCGGTGCTCACCCCCACGGGACTTCTCGACAACAAGACAAAGTTCTTTATCAACCCCACCGGAAGGTTTGTCGTGGGCGGCCCCTTCGGCGACACGGGACTGACGGGACGCAAAATCATCGTCGATACCTACGGCGGCATGGGGCGTCACGGCGGCGGCGCGTTCTCCGGCAAGGATCCCTCAAAGGTTGACCGTTCGGCGGCGTATATGGCGCGCTATATCGCGAAGAACATCGTGGCCTCGGGCCTCGCGGAGCGGTGTGAAATCCAGCTTGCCTACGCAATCGGCGTTCCTTTTCCGGTTTCGATCATGGTCGATACATTCGGTACGGGAAAGGTTGAAACGGATATTATAGAGAAAGCGGTGGAGCAGGTGTTTGACTGTTCCCCTGCGGGGATCATCCGGACGCTGGATCTGAAGAAGCCGATATATGAAGCCACAGCCGCTTACGGTCACTTCGGACGGGCTGAATTCAGCTGGGAAAAGACGGACAAAACCGGAGATCTGCTGAAGGCAGTAAAATAAGTATTCCAGAGGGGAGGGGCGATCAGCGGCGGGTTAGCAGCCTGGCTCCGCTTCAGAGCGTCTCTTCCAGCTCGGAAAAAAGGTCCTCCCGGGCGTTTTCACTGATGATGCCGTAATTTTCCAGTTTTTCGAGTACGAAACGTATTCCGGGAAGCAGCGCAGGATCAAACCGGTCGGAGGTGCGGAAAGAGGTGATGATCCGGTGCAGGGAGTCTTCAGTGTATTTCCGCCGCTCTTCCACAGGTACCGGCTCCGTCACGGGCAGGACCTTCTCCGACACGGAGCGTTCTGCCGTCCAGACCCGGGCGTACTCCGAGAATTCCCGGACGGAAGAACATTTCAGTTTTTCAAAAATCATAGCCTCTTCATCGGGATAGTTTTTCAGGGCCTGAGGGAGATACCCGAGTTTTTTCAGCCCCTTCTCGTCGGAAAAGCTGATCTCTTCAAGCTTCTGGCGGTACTCATCGAGGGCGATCCCTATGCGGGCATATTCAACGGCGGTAGAGTACGCGAACGGTACTCTGTTCGCCCTGAGATAGCTTTTAAAGTCCTCAAAGCCGGCCTGACGGTAGAGTTTCTCCTTCTGTATCCGTCCAAGGGCGTGGCATACCTCTTTTTTTGCCTGTACAACATTGCCGCAGATATGCCTGATCCCCGATTCAAGGTCTGTAAGGCTTGTTGTTGTATGAAGTACATCAACAAGTTTTCTTCTCACCGTTTTTTTCGCTTCGTCATCCATTCAAGGCACCCCTTTCAGACTTCCGGCTGTAAAGCAACAGTAATCAGTAAAACATGCTTTTTTAAAGCATAATACATTTTTTGGAAATGTTTTCTCCCGTGAATCGGAGTAAAACACTTCCTGTACAAAAACGATTATTTTCCATACTACCCGAGAGGTTCTGTCTGGTCAAGGAAAGAAATACCGTTTCCATTTTGAGGGTAATGGGGACAGAGCTTGAATCTCAATGCAATACTCTGCCATGAGTATTGCATTGAGGATAATTTCCCCCATTCCAGAAAAAGACTAACAGACCATCAGAATTTGCCGACAATATGAAAGAGGCCGGAAGCTTCCGGAACCGCTGAATAAGTCTTGCTGACGTTACTCAGCGGTTCCTTGCCATTTTTCGTAATTCTTTTCATTATTATGAATTACTGCAAAATGGCGATATTGAGATGGAGTATTGTGATGGACAAACAAACACAGGAAATAAACAATTCCTTATCACCACGAATTCGCCGCGGCTTGCAGATTACCGGTTTTATCCTTTTTGGGAGCGCGGCTTTTCTTTGCATTTCACTTTTGTTGCAGTTCCTTGATTACAGAAACCTTGCTTCATCAGGGAACATGCGGATAATCCCATCGTTCCTCCTGCTCCCGGGAATGGTCCTGTATGGAGCCTATGGATATTCATCAGTGCTCATACCTCTTTTTCTGATCACCGCCGGAGCCCTTTTAATAATCCCCGGATGGTCCGTCAAGTGGGGGATATATCTCGGGGGATTTGTTTTTCCGTTTTTTACGATTGTAGCTTCGGAAGTTATGTGGCATACCATACCTAGAAGCGGATCGGTATTCCTGGATGCTGTAAAAACCATAACCCTTGTTCTCGCAACGGCACTGGTTATTGCGATTGAATATGTACTCCTGGGAATAGCAGGGGATATGCTGAGTAACCGTAAACGGGGTGTTTTAAGCGGCTTTGTACAGACAGGTGTAATGAACATCAAAAAAATACTTCCCGCAGGGAAGCTGAAAAACACGGAATCCGTATCCCCGGTTTCAGCAAGTCCGAAGGAGCCGGAACCGCCCGTATTTGTTCCCGAGGTTCTGACAGCGGAAACGGAACCGGTCATTTATCCAGAAACCGATAGTATTACAGAAGATGAACGGGCCTGGCTCTTTGAGGAAAATTATATGGACACCAGAGAGGAGGATAATTCAGCCTTCGGACGCTGGTACAGAGGTCTCGCGGAAGATTCCGCTGCTGAATCTTCCGCCGAGGATGATACCGTCAAGGAACCGCCGACAGATGAAGAACGTGTGTTTTCCGCTGTGAAAGAGCTCGACAGTGAGGAGGTGGCCTACCTGATGGAGGAGCAGAGGCCGCTCAGCGAAGAGCTCCCGGAGAGTGAAAATGGGGATATTCTGACAGGGACAGAGCTGCCTCATGAAGGAGTTGCATCTGCGTCCGGACAGGAGGAGAACACTCCGATTTTCCTCGATCTTCACTGGAAAGACTCGGCAGATGATTCATTCGAATTTGAGGCTCCTACAGATGTCTATACCGCAGAGCCCGAAGGCGATCAGGGAGAGGACAGTACCAAACTATTTGACGAACCGCAGATGTTTGAAGAGCCTGAATTGATAGATGAAGATTTTTACAGTGAAGAGGAGGAGCAGTTTCTTGCTGACCCTTTTTCTGAAAATGAGCAGTCCCCGGAAGCGGGAGGCTGCGGAGAAAGTACCCAGGTAACACGGGTTCCCAGAAAAAAGAAGCACTACTCCGTTCCGGTTGAGGGTATCCTGAGTTCCTATCCCGACGGTGAATACTGGATCATCGATGACGCCACTCAGGATGCCGCAGTAGTACTGAAAGAAACCCTGCAGGAATTCAATATACAGGCGGAGGTGATCGGTATACGGAAGGGGCCGGTCATAACCATGTTTGAAATTCTCCCTGCTCCGGGAGTACGATTAAACAAGATCGTGGCGCTTCAGGACAATATCTCGCTCAGGCTTGCCGCTTCCAGTGTGCGTATTGTCGCGCCCATTCCGGGGAAACACGCTGTAGGTATCGAGATTCCAAACCGGGAACGGGCGATTGTCAGTTTCCGGGAGCTGATCGAAACCGATATCCCTGCGTTCCGAAAGATGGAAGTCCCTGTTATACTGGGCAAGGATATCACCGGCGAGGCAAAGATGCTCGATCTGACGACAACCCCGCACCTGCTTATTGCAGGCGCAACCGGGTCGGGTAAATCGGTGTGCGTGAATTCGATCATACTTTCAATCCTGTACAAGCGCTCCCCGGAAGAGGTGAAGATGATTCTCATCGATCCCAAGATCGTCGAGCTCAAGCTCTACAATGATATACCCCATCTGCTTACCCCGGTCATAACGGAACCCAAACGGGCGTTTCAGGCGCTCCAGTATTGCCTCTGCGAAATGGAGCGGCGCTACGCCATGCTTGACAGAATGGGGGTCCGGGACATAAAGAGTTATAACCGGCGCATAACCGAACGGAACCTCGCGATGGAAAAAATTCCGTATATTGTTGTTATCATCGATGAGTTTGCAGACCTGATGTCCACAACCGGCAAGGAGCTGGAATCTACCGTGGCGCGGCTTGCCGCGATGAGCCGGGCGGTGGGGGTGCATCTGGTGCTTGCCACCCAGCGTCCGTCGATAGATGTAATCACCGGCCTTATTAAGGCGAACATTCCGTCCCGTATTGCGTTTATGGTCGCCTCGAAAATGGACAGCCGTATCATCATCGACCAGGTCGGCTCGGAAAAACTGCTCGGGAAAGGGGACATGCTCTATGCTTCCGCGGTTGATCCCTTCCCTGTCCGCATTCAGGGTACATTCGTCTCCGAAGAGGAGGTAGAAAATGTGGTCGATTACGTCAAGCAATACGGTGAACCGGAGTATATCGATGAGGAGATGTTCTTTGACGATGACGAAGATGCTGCCCTCGATGCATCCCTGTTCACCGAAGGCGATGATCCGCTGTATGACAAGGCCCTTGAAATAGTGCTTCAGGCGGGAAAAGCGTCGGCGTCATATATTCAGCGGCGGCTGAAGATCGGCTACAACCGGGCGGCCCGGCTTGTGGAGGAGATGGAAGACCGGGGCATTGTCGGTCCCGCAAACGGTTCAAAACCGAGGGATGTGGTCCACGTACCGGCGGTGTAATCAGGATATATTCAGGCAGAACAAAGAACAGCCGATCCGGAAGGGGGCTGTTCTTTGTTATTTTCAGACCGTCAAAGTCCCAGCTCCCTCTAAACCTCTTCAGCTGGATATGTTTTCATTTTCCCGCTTTTTAAATAGGTTATTGAACAGCCCCGCATCCTCGATAAGCCGTTTACGGGTCAGTTTTTCGCCCTCCCTCAGCATTCCGTAGGGGACGCCATAGGCGGCCTCAAGGGATTCCGGGGTAAGAACCTCCTCCGGGGCGCCCAGTTCCATTTGCCGATCAGGATGGAACAGGAGAACAGTTTCGGCATATTTACGGGTCAGATCAAGTTCATGCATGGCGATATAGATGGGAACCTTCCGCTCCCTGCTGTAACTGAGGAGATACTCCAGAGCGGCTTCCTTCTGCCGCTCCTCCAGGGCGAACAGCGGTTCATCCATGAAGACGCAGCGGGAACCGTAGAGCAGGGAGAAGGCCAGAAGCGCCCGCTGGAGTTCCCCTTTGGAAATACCGGTGAGCGTCCGCTCCAGAACGCCTTCCAGTTCAAAAACCGATACGATCTCCCTGAGAAAAGCTTCATCCTTTGAACGGTGCCCGCCGTTTACATATACAAACTCCAGCAGCGGCCCTATCCGCTCAGACGTCTCGAATTCCATGTTCTGGTAAATGAAGGAACAAAGCAGGTTCCGGGCGTTTTCATCCGCAAGGGCTCTGGTATCAACATCATACAGCGTAACATAT
>JAISVD010000087.1 GCA_031271875.1 Spirochaetaceae bacterium
GTGTGCTCTTCCGATCTGGAAGCGTTCATGGACAGGATGATCTTTCTTATCTCGGGTTTTATGAAAGACAAGACGGAGTTCACCGGGACGCCGACTCAGTTATCGGCACTGCTCAGCGCCAATAGTGACGATCAAACTGCCATTTCCATCACGGCGAAATCGCTCTCAAAACGCCTGATGCAAAATGCAGCTGACCTCGAACGTGTTGGCATCACCTTTATCAGCCGCCGCAGCAACGGAAAACGGCTCATCACGCTGCGGCGCATGAGTGACGACAGTGACGACGAAACGGGGAGCGTTCCCGCTCCCCCCTCTGTTGACCCTGACGGCACTGCATCCCATAAAATCGTCTGAATACACCGGTGGACCCACCGGTCGAAAACAGTGCAGGCTAAAGGCGGGTGGTCGTAAACGCCATCCCGCCGGATCACACCGCCCCGCAACGCGGGTCGGAAAGCAGCTTTTCGGGTTTTCACGCTGTGGGCTCTAAAATAGCATTTTTGCTGTCATATGTGGCCGCAGGTTCAGAAAATGCCCCGCAAACGCCGCAACTGACCGATTTTAGCAGGTGGCCGCAATGGGTACACCTCAAAGAATGGAGGAAATTATGGATAAATCAAAACAGACCCAATCCGAAACCAAAACACGCATCCCGGTCTGGCTCTACCCATCCACAGTGGAGGGGCTGGACAGCATGTTCGCATCTGACAATTGCAAAAGCCGCAGCGAGTATATCGAGAAGGCAATCCGTTTTTATAACGGCTACGTTAAATCAGAGGATGCCACGGAGTTCCTCGCACAAACGCTGGCCGCCACGATTCAAAAGACGATGGGAAGCAGCGAAAACCGCATTGCCGGTCTGCTGTTCAGGCTGGCTGTGGAGGTTTCGATGATGATGAATGTCCTGGCATCAGGGCTTGAAATCACCGATGAGGAACTCTCACGCCTGCGCGGAAAATGCGTAGGCGATATCAAGCGCACCAGCGGCCGGATCACCTTTGACGATGCGGTCAAATTCCAAAACGGCAGGTAATCGTTCCCCAAAACAGAAAGGAAAACGGAGAAATGGCTTATGGTAAAGACGCTGCGGTTTATCTGCAAACCGGGATATTAGGTTCATATGAATCCGCGGAATGTATTGACGAGGCAGAAAAGAACGGGAAATGTGCACCCTGTTTCGATGACTCTCTTATTATTTTCAGCCCTGATACTGTTCAGACAAGGCGGCAAATGATAGTTGGCGGGAAGGCATTCCAAGTCTCATCGTTCTTCCCTGCAGCGGGGGCGTCCACGCCTACTGAAGGTATGCTGCAGCTGGCCGATGCTTACCTTGAAAGAGAGATGCGGGGGGATGGATAAAACAGTAGACTTCGTAAAACCGTTGCGGTATAGTATGGTTTGCGGCGGAATGCCGCCGCAGCCCCGTATCGGTTTGCCGCAGAGAAAGGAGCGTTTATGGATCAGGCAAATCAAAATAAATACACGGTTTTATACGGCAGGCTCAGTCAGGAAGACGACAGGGCAGGCGACTCGAACAGTATCCAAAATCAAAGGCTGATGCTCGAAAAGTATGCCGCTGACAATGGATTTGGCAACACATTGTTTCTGTATGATGACGGATACTCCGGTACAAATTTCAACCGGCCTTCATGGAACAAGCTGATGTCACTGGTGGAAAACGGCGAGGTCGCTGCGATTATTGTTAAAGACATGAGCAGGCTCGGACGCGAATATCTGCAGGTCGGTCAACTGACAGAACTTATATTCCCAAGCTTCGGCGTCCGGTTTATAGCTATCCAGGACAATGTGGACAGCCTATATGGGGATAACGACTTCACCCCGTTTAAAAATCTGTTCAACGATTTTTTCGCCAAAGACACCAGCAAAAAGATCAAAGCTGTAGTCAAGGCGAAAGCGGAGCGGGGGGAACGCATCGCAACAAGGGCGCCATATGGCTACAAAAAAGATGAAAACAATCCGAAGAAGATAATCCCCGATGAACAGGCGGCAGATATTGTACGGTATATCTTCCGGCTGTGCGCCGAGGGCAGAGGCCCAAGCCAGATCGCCCGGCAGCTGAAGGCGGAAAAGGTTATCACGCCGACCAATTACTATTATCGGCAGACCGGCGTGACGCTTGCGAATCTGGATACCACCCGCCCCTACAACTGGAAAGATACCAGCGTCGCAGACATCCTATGCGAAATCTCCTACCTCGGACACACAGTCAACATGCGCTACACCACAGTTTCTTACAAGAACAAGAAGCAGATCAAGCGCCCCGAATCTGAGTGGCTGAAGTTTGAGAGCACCCATGAGCCGCTGATTACGCAGGAGCTTTGGGACATTGTGCAGGACATCCGCGCACATAAAAAGCGTCCGGCTAAACAGATGGACACCCCGAATCTGTTCTCCGGGCTCGTCTTCTGCGCCGACTGCGGAAATACGCTGGTGCTTCACCGTGCGCACACAATGAGGGAAACGCAGAATAACTTTATGTGCTCCACCTACAAGAAGCGCGGCAAAGAGGAATGCAGTTCACACTATATTCGGGAAATGCAGCTAAAGGCAATTATCCTGGATGATCTCAAGCGGGTAACCCATTACGCCCGGCAGAAAGAAAAGCTGTTCATTGAGCACATTACACAGAAAAACACGATTGAAGCAAGGCAGGAGATCAACCGGATCCAAAGGGAACTCGATGCGGGCAGACGGCGGGACAGCGAACTAACAGCCCTGTTCAAACGCCTTTATGAGGACAATGTTTTGGGCCGCATCCCGAATGAACATTTTCGTTTGCTCTCTGCCGAATATACCGCCGAAGAGGCGCAGCTTCAGAGCAAACTCCCGGAACTTGAAAAACGGATGGAGCAGCTGCAGAATTCACTGACCGATGTTACACGATTTGTTGAGAAGGCCGGACAGTACCGCGACATCCCTGAGCTCACGCCGGAAATCCTGCGGCTGTTTATCGGGAAGATTATAGTGGGAGAAAAGGATAAGAAATACTCCCGCACAGCCAGTCAGGAGATCAGAATCTATTACCGTGACATCGGTCTGATGGATACGCCGGTGGAACCGGAGGATACGCAGGAATTTTCACCGGAAGAATTCGAGGTCATGGATTTCCAGGCTGAGGAGCAGACAGCATAGGAAAAAGCGAGGCGGACAGTCAAAACTGTCCGCCAAAACATATGATATAACCCACGGTTCATAAGGTGTCCCTATCACGCCCCGCCTAAATGAAAGCGTGGTTTTTTCATGCGAAAAATCAGGAGCCGTCAGAAGAAAGGA
>JAISVD010000110.1 GCA_031271875.1 Spirochaetaceae bacterium
TATCTATACTAAAGAAAACATAAAAAAAGAAAAAGCAAGGGGATGGTTTCCTTAGGGTGGGAGGAAAGGAAAATGATAATGTATTTTAATGAGCTTACAGTTGATCTGAATGATGAACAGTATTTTTCATTTGTCATTAATGGACAAACAAAAGAAAATCCTAATGAATCGATTACTATACCTTGTACTCGGAATGAGGGATCTCTTGATGAATATGCAAATGTACTTATCGATGAAGCCTTAAAATCTTTGCATGGCGAGTAAAAATGAATTTAGACTCATATTTTTATGTAAAGCGAGTTGACGAGTTAATAAAATTCAGGAAGTATATACATTATTATCCTATAATATAACTTCGTATATTTTTCAAAAAAGCGGGTAACTTTGTATATAACTACCTATAATGTAATAATCGCAGGGTTCAGCCCTTTTTCCCCTGATTTGCCACGGCATTCGTCCTCGCGCTGACCGCTTTTTCATCGCCGATATAGTTTTTGCTGAGAACGGCGAGGCCGTCATCGAGCTCATATACGAGGGGTATCCCGGTAGGTATGTTTACCTGCATGATCTCCTCCGGCGAAAAGGTTTCGAGGTACATCACCAGCGCCCGCAGGGAGTTTCCGTGAGCGGCGATGAGCACCCGTTTTCCCGCTCTGATCTGAGGAACGGCCACGGTATTGAACCAGGGGATCACCCGATCCACCGTTGTTTTGAGGCTTTCCGTGAGAGGGAGCGCACCGTGGTCCACATCGCGGTACATTTCGGCTTTCCGCGGGTTTCTGGGGTCGCTCTCTTCCAGAGGCGGCGGGAGCACATTATAGGAGCGGCGCCAGACCAGTACCTGTTCTTCACCGTATTTTTCTGCTGTTTCCCGTTTATTCAGTCCCTGAAGGGCGCCGTAATGGCGTTCGTTGAGTTTCCAGTCCTTTACTACCGGAAGCCACTCCCTGTCCATCCGTTCAAGAACGATATTCAACGTATTGATCGCCCGTTTGAGCAGAGAAGTATAGCAGATATCGAAATCATACGACTGCGCCTTGAGCACCTCCCCCGCTTCCGTAGCTTCCTGCCTCCCCTTCTCCGACAGCTCCACATCGGTCCAGCCGGTAAACAGATTAAGCTTGTTCCATTCACTTTCACCATGTCTGATAAGAACCAGTTTCATTGTTCGGCCTTCCTTAATAAGCGGTATAGTGAGCCGATTTCAAAATCTCACCCGAGTTTTGAAATCGGCTCTTGTTTAAAGATAATCCAAAACCGCTTATTCTACAAACAGGAACAGCGGGAACCGTTGATTATTTGCCGCCTTTCCGGACCTCCTCCCGCTGTTCCGCGAGGGTGAATTCGACCATGCAGAGGGACAGAGCTTCATCACCGCCCCTGCTTTTAAGCGAAGCGTAGGCATACGGAACCTGTACCTGAGAGGGCCGTAAAGAAGAACAGGATACTAAATCTTGATCACAATCATGGCAAATTTGTCCGCCCCGTCATAGGTAATTGACAGTATAAAATTGGGATTAGATTCAGGATACCCCATAAGGTTCAGAACAAAACTTCCATCATCCTGATTAGGCCCGAACGTTCCTCCTGTCGCGCTTTCAAGGTTCGATTTGAACTCAGCGAAAACTGGAGCAGTCATCCCCGTAAGTGACAGATACGGGATTGAAGTATTATTATATATGATAGCTTCTATGGTTGTATTTAAAGGTTGAACGATACCATTCAACCCGAACGTAGTCAGTACCGACGGCGAAGGCCACCCCTTTCCCGCATAACCCCTGAGAACCGAGAGTTCCATCCTGTTCTGAGGAACGGTATTCCCGTCAATCGTGTACGGCTGGTTCGCGCGGCTGATGAAAACGGTATAGTCGCCGCTATTATATTGATACGTCGCGGTATACATATCCGAACCGGCCCCGCCCACATCGTAATACCCGGTTTCCTCGACCAATGGGGAGGAGAAAGGCAAATCTGCATTAAGTGAGGCGCGATAGGCGTCAAAATCAGCGGAGGAAACCCCGTCCCAGCTGACGGTAATACCGTTAAGGCTGAACCGCGTTACCTCCCAGCCGCCCCGGAAGTTTCCGGCACTCAGGGATGGCTCGGTTATGCCGGGTATACCATACTCCGCCCACAAGCTCTGAGGAGGCCAGCTTGTCCAGTACGGATTGTCTGAAGGGCTGTTATTCGGCTGTTTGCACCCGGCTGCGGTAAACATGAACAAGGCTGAACAAATCAGCAAAAAAACGGTTATTCCGTTCGGAAATATATTTTTCATAGGGTAATTACTCCTCTATAAAATAAGTATATAGTATAATATACACACAAACAGCTTCCGGAGGAAGGGCAATTTTCGATATGGATATTTTATTATATCTGTGTATCTTTTCAATTCTCCTGATGGTACTGAAGGGCCTCTTCGGCAGGTCCAGACATATCGATCTGGTAACCGAAAAAGGCCGCCGGATCCTCGCGGCGCGGGATTACGATTCGCTGGAGCTCAGGAGGGTACAAAAGCAGGGGCGGCGCTTCATGAGCGGGACCGAACGCAGGCTGGATCCGGATGCTCCGGTCAGAGAGAACGGAGGGTTTTTCAGTCTGGTTCAGGAGAGCCTCAGGATATACGGGAAAAAGGGGGACAGAGCTGAGCGTATCTATATTCTGTACACCTGGACAGACCAACAGAGGGAGGAACTGAAACGCATTGTCGCGGCCTATACGGAAGCAAAACAGCGGAAATCATCGGACCCGATACGGTTCCCCTCAGGGGCGAAATAGGAGGAACCTATCTCAAAACCAGTGGTTCCCGAAGCGGAAAAACAGTATATTCCGATATGCAACTCCGCATGTATTGCCGATAATGGGAAAAGAGAAAGTCGATTTCAAAACTTTCCCGGTTTTGAAATTGCCTCGAGAAATAATACGTATTGAGGTTTGCGGTTATGCCTGTGCGGGAGACAATGGAATCGACAGAAAAAACAATGGATTACTCACCGGCAGGAACCGATATCCGGCAGGCGTCGGAGCTTGAGGGCGCTTTTTATTCGGCCCGGGAGATGCACCTTGATCGGGCAAAAAAGATACGCGTTACCCCGATCTATCCGCCTCCGGGATACGTTACCCTCGGGAACACGGCGCAGAAACCCGCCGTGGTGTCAGAAAAAATCCCCGGACTGACGGACAGCGCAATACCTATCAGGGAACATGGACGGGAATCGACTCCGGCTGCTCCGGAGAAGAGAGACCGCTCCTCCCCGGAGCAGGGAGACAGTCTGATCGACCCCGAAGACCGCAGGGAGATAGAAGACCAGATAGAGGAACTTTCCCGCAAAAACAGGATCGCCCTGGGTCCGGAACAGATGAAAATAAAACCCATGAAAAAAGGGGGTCTTTTCATTCTGCTGGTCAATCTGTTTATCATTGCCCTGACCGCAGGGGTTCTGTGGTTTGTTTCCGGAATATTCAGCCGACAGGAGACCGCCATAATACGGGGGGATAATGCCTATACCTCCGTTGAAGGGCAGCTCATCCAGAAACTCCGCAATGAATCCGATTTCCGCCTCTCCGAAAAGGAGCGGGAGCTGTCGGAGCTTCAGAACAGGCTGGCCA
>JAISVD010000117.1 GCA_031271875.1 Spirochaetaceae bacterium
ATCAAGTTTCCCAATAATTTTACTGCAGGAAATTTCTCAAATACAGCCAAACCTTTAATAGCGAGAATATCGTTTGATTTAAGCCTTTGATGTGTTCTTGTTAAATCTTTTTCCGATTCCACTTTATCCAATTCATTCTCAACAGCATCGCCTTCCCCATCATGAAAGTTGATAAAATACCAGGGCTTTCCTCCTTTGTTACCCCGAACATAAGACAAGCGTTCCTTTTCTACGAATGGCTTGCCGTTTTTGTCGTTTATATGAAGGATATAGGTGATTAACGGATTTTGACCGCCCGAAGTGCTTTTTCCACCTTCCCTGAATTTAAGTTCGATTTCTATTGCTCCCGTTTTGTTTCTGCTGCGTACTTCCTGAATACCCTTGTTACCTCCAAGTTTTGCCAGAGCTATTGAGACATTACTATTCATAGCTTCTTTCAGGAATTCAAAGAGGCTGAAAAATGTACTTTTCCCAACCCCATTGGCACCGACAAATACGGCATATTTGGGAATATCGCGAATCTCTATATTGGCAAAAGATCTAAAATTCTTAATCTTCAATTTTTCCAGTCTGATATTTGACATATCTCCACCTCGCATTCTATGCGTTATATCTTTATGTTGAAGATTTTAATTCTTTTTACTGAAAATTTCAATTGAACTTTTAGTATCAGGAAATCTGTCATCAATCGTAAAGCCCGTTACAGCTTCCGTCTGAGCCTGATGGCGTCTTCGGGACAGACCTCGTGACAGCAGAAACAGTGCAGGCATCTCTCCTTCCGGAGTTTCACCTTTTTTCGCTGCCCTGTGCCGGGACTGAAATACAGCGCCTTTGCGGGGCATATTTCGATACAGCGTCCGCAGCGGATACATTTCCGTCGGGAAAAAACCGGCCAGAGTACAAAAATGATTGAAGCGAATTTATGGAAGAACTTCGGCATGTACGGCTTGAGAAGGGCGGTGCCCCGCATTTTTCTGACAATATCAAACCGCCGTGGTTTGAGTTCCTCAAAGGGATCGCCGGCAAATTCAATTTCCTCTGCCGAGGAGAGCCATATCCGGCGTTCCATAGCATCGGCGAGGTTTTGGATATTTTCGGGATTATACCCGACAAGGGAAGCGCAGGCCCAGTCGAGGGCGAGCACATTGCAGGAGGCCGCGAGGACATTTATCTGAACGGGTTTTCCGTTTCCCGGACCGCCGGGGCCTTCCATGGCTGTAACGCTGTCCATGATACCGTATACCGGCTTCGCGGCGATAGTGAGGTCAGTCAGAAAGGCTGAAAAATCCTTCCGCTCGGGAAACCGGAAATGGATTTGGGCTTTGTTGAGTCCGACCATGAGGCCGAAGAGGTTTTTCATTGCCCCGGTATAGGCCATAAGCTGGTGGGTCTTGAGCTTGGGAAGGGTCACGATCATATCGGCCCTGGTAAAGGCTTCGGCAAAGGTGAAATTCCTGACAAACTTTCCTTCGGGGCAGGGAACATCGACAGCGCCTTCAAAATCCACCCAGGTGCCGCCGGCTTCGGAAACCGCATCGTATATACCGGAAACTTTGGCCGCGGTTCTGCTCCCCGCGACAGCGGGAGATTCCCCCACCAGGACCGCCGCAGCTCCCCGCCGGAGAAAGGCTTTTACCGCCGCATACACCACAGACGGGTGAGTACAGACAGCGGTCTCCGGCCTCTTTGGGGACAGAATGTTCGGTTTTAAAAGGACTGTTTTGTCCCGCACATCCGGCGGCGGCGCAAAACCTATCAGTTTTTCAACCGCTTCGCAGACAGCCTCCCGGTCGTAACCGGTACAGGCGGCAAACGCTACAACTGCGCTCATAATCCTCACTCGATAATATCTTACAGGGAATCAGGGGGCGGTATCAAGCATGATACGGCATACATCATATGAAAGAAACGAAGCAGTTGCATAGATGACCGACTTTTGCAATTGGCTCAAACCGTTTCTTCTTACAGCTTTTCAATATCCTCCGGTTCCGGGCGGTTTCACGTTTTTCCTGCATTGCGCCTTTTTCCAATCCCTCTCCCGGCAGCTTGGGCAACTCTGCCGTGTGTACCTCGATTATATCACAGAATAGGGCACAGGTATTAGAAAAACCTGAAAGAAAACTCCGCCGATTCGCGACTTCCTGCCTGACATACAGGAATACTCCTTTTCACACTCTATATCAGCTGCTCTGCTGAGTTTTGCTGAGCTCTGTCCCCGTTCAGGATATCTCCGGCTTACGCCTGTTCGCTTTCCCGCATGTTCCCGTAAATACAGACGTCCTGATTCCCCCCTTTGCCATTCACCGGACAACATGGTATTATGTTCTTCCGAATGGACAGCAAAGAAAAAGAGGTCATCTATTCATTTCTCTCGACAGCGGAGCGCTGGGCACGGGGTTACGGGGAAGTCGGCCCGATGCCGGTCTTTTCAGATGACCCGGAACCCGCTTCCGCTCCGCCGGAAAGCCCGGCGGCAGGTGCAGGCGGTCACACCTCATTCGGCACAATCGATGAACTCGTATCCTGCGTCCGGGAGTGCCGCCGGTGCCCCCTCGCAGAGACCCGGACGAATACAGTTCCCGGCATTGGATCCATCCGCCCCCTGGTAATGGTAATCGGAGAGGGCCCCGGGGCGGATGAAGACGCTCAGGGAGAACCCTTTGTAGGCAAAGCGGGACAGCTGCTGGATAAAATGCTCTCCGCCATCCGGCTCTCCCGCAGGACCAACTGCTACATCGCGAATATCATCAAATGCCGCCCGCCGAACAACCGGGATCCCTCCCCGGAGGAGTCCGCAGCCTGCGCGCCGTTCATACAGGAACAGATACGGCTCCTCAGTCCCAAACTCATACTGACCGTCGGGCGCATCGCGGTACAGAACCTGCTCTCCACCTCTCAGGGGATCACCCGCATCCACGGCCAGTTTTTTACCTATAAAGGCGCCCTTGAAAAAGGCATCCCCCTCATGCCCACCTACCATCCCAGCGCGCTGCTGCGCAATGAGGAACTGAAACGTCCGGCGTGGGAGGATTTGAAGCTGTTCAAAAACCGCCTTCTGGAACTCGCGCCGGACTATGACAGGGGCGGATGATGCACCGCTGGATGGAAGTCGTCCTGAACGTCCCCGTTTACCAGTCCTTTACCTATGCCGCGCCCGCGGCGGAGGGAAAACAGGCAAAACCGGGTTATGAACCTCTTCCGGGGAAACGGGCGGAAGTTTTTTTCGGTTCCCGAAGGATGACAGCCTATATAATCCGGGTGATGGATACCCTGCCTCCTGACTGTCCCGTGCCGGAATCACAGATAAAACCGGCGATACGGATCCTCGATGAGGAGCCGCTTTTTACGGATGAACTTATCAGGCTTTCCGACTGGATCGCTTCCTACTATCTGTGTTCCCGGGGAGAGGCCCTTGCGGCGATGCTCCCCTCGGGCAGAAGGGAAACGGAAACAGGCGGCTTTTTTTTCAGCGACGATACGATTAAAGCGGAACCACCGGAGCTTTCTGAAGAACAGCTTGCCGCAGTGACCGGCATCCTCGGTCAGGCACGGGAGGGGAAACGCCGCTTCCATTACCTCTACGGAACGACAGGCTCCGGCAAAACCGAAGTATTTCTCCACACCGCACAGCAGATACTCTCTGAAGGCCGGGGCGTCATATATCTGGTACCGGAGATCGGTCTGACACACCAGGTAGTGGAAGCGGTCATCCGCCGTTTTGGCGGCACCGCTGCGGTACTCCATTCGGGGCTTACCCCCAGCCAGAGGCTTACCCAGTGGATGCGGATCCTCAGGAGGGAGGCACGGGTAGTTATCGGGGCGCGGAGCGCCGTATTCGCTCCCGTACCTGATCTGGGACTCATCATCATCGATGAGGAACATGACGGTTCCTACAAATCCGGCAGCACCCCCCGTTACCACGCCCGGCAGGTTGCCTTCAGGCGCTGCACCGATCTTGCCATACCCCTCATCATGGGCAGCGCCACACCCTCTGTGGAGTCCTGGCGCCTCATGGAACAGCAGGAGATAAGCCGCCACGTTCTCACCCGGCGGCTCTCAGGCGGCGCGCCTCCGGAAATACTGGCGGTCGATCTTACCGGCGCCGAAGGCTGCCTCTCCGCCGTGCTTGAGCGGGAGATAATAGAAACAAAAAAACGCGGAAAACAGACCATCCTCTTCCTCAACCGCCGGGGATTTACCCACTTTTTCCGGTGCAACACCTGCGGTTTTGAGCTCAAATGTAAAAACTGCTCGGTGGCGCTCACATATCACAAGTCAAAAGGAAAGATGATATGTCACTACTGCGGCTGGACGATTGCGCCCCCCGGCATGTGTCCCGAGTGTTCATCCATCGATATAAGCTATGCGGGGTTCGGGACGGAATTTATCGAAACCGAGCTGCGCAGAAAATTTCCGGACTTCACCATCCGCAGGGCCGACACGGATACTCTCACGCACAAGGGGGAACTTCAGAGTACGCTCAACGCTTTCCGGTCGGGGGAGATCGATATTCTGCTGGGAACCCAGCTCATCGCCAAGGGGCTGAATTTTCCCGGTGTGCGGCTCGTGGGGGTCGTGCTCGCGGACACCGGACTGCACCTCCCCGACTTCCGCGCCGCGGAGCGGACCTTCGCGCTGCTGGTGCAGGTAGCCGGACGGGCGGGCCGGTTCAGTCCCGACGGTAAAGTCATTGTCCAGAGCTTCAACCCCGAACGGACGGCCATAGAGATGGCGTGCCGCTGCGATATGGAGGGTTTCTACGCGGCGGAGCTTGAACAGCGGAACATCCTCGGGTTTCCGCCCTTTTCCCGGCTGGTGCGGCTGGTATTCCGCGCCAGAAACGAATCCGCCGCGGAACAGGCCGCCGCAGGAGCCGCCGCGATTATCCGCCAATTTCTGGACGGACATAAAGAAGGTGCGGGAAACGCCGTACCTGAAACAGCGGAACCCGAAATCCTTGGCCCCGCCCAGTGTCCGCTGGAGATGGCAGCCGGAAACTACCGCTGGCAGCTCATCCTCAGGGCCGGTTCTATCGGCCCCATACAGAGGGCCGCCTCCAGATTCCTTCACACCTATAAACCGCCCTACGGCGTCTATATTGAAGCGGACATCGACCCGGTGAACCTTCTTTAGAAACAGTATTATACGGGAAAAAACAGTTGATATATTACGCTACATAGGCCTCAAGCCTGTTCATCCGGCTGGAATGCTGGAGGCGGCGGATCGCCTTTTTCTCGATCTGGCGGATCCGCTCCTTGGTCAGATTGAACATATCCCCGATCTCCTTCAGAGACATCGCCTTTGAACCGTCAAGTCCATAGCGGTAACGGATAATATCCGCCTCTTTCGGGGTAAGGGTATCGAGTACCGTATTGATATCTTCCTTCATATTCATATTGATCACCGCCGCTTCGGGATACTCATATCTTGTATCCTCGATAAAATCGGAGACCGAGGCGTTTTCATGCTCTCCCCGCAGGGGCGTATCGAGGGATATCATCTCCCGGGAGATGTTTATGATCTCCCGTACATGGCCCT
>JAISVD010000147.1 GCA_031271875.1 Spirochaetaceae bacterium
TGGTTCCGATTTTACCGCTGGACCCGCCCCGAACCATCGCCGTCGGCAAGTTTCTTTACCTCATCCACGCCGACAAGGTTGAAGTCACCCTCGATGGTGTGCTTGAGGCAGCTCGCGGCGACCGCGAATTCGATTGTCTCCTGGGGCTCCATCTCCATGAGGCTTGCATAGATAAGTCCGCCTCCGAAGCTGTCGCCGCCGCCGACGCGGTCAACGATACGCACAGCGTATTTTTTGGAGAAATAATAGTTCTTTCCATCGTAGAGCATAGCCGCCCAGTTGTTGTCGTTTGCGGAGATCGATTCCCGCAGGGTGATGGCAACCTTTTTGAAACCGAATTTGTCGGCCAGGGTTTTCGCCACCTCTTTATAGCCGTCATGGCTGATGGTTCCTGCCGTTACATCGGAGTTTTTGGCGTGGATGCCGAAAACGTCCGAGGCGTCCTCCTCATTGGCGATACAAACATCGACGTATTCCATGAGCCCTGCCATTACCTGTCCGGCCTTCTCTTTGCTCCAGAGGTTTTTGCGGTAGTTCAGATCGCAGGAGATGGTGATGTTCTTCGCCTTGGCCTTTTTGCAGGCCTCCAGACAGATAGCGGCTACCGTATCCCCCAGCGCCGGTGTGATGCCGGTAAAGTGGAACCACTCCACGCCGTCGAATATGTTGTCCCAGTCAAAATCAGCTGCGGTTGCCTTGGCGATGGAGGAACCTGCGCGGTCATAGATTACCTTTGAGGGGCGCTGGGAAGCTCCTTTTTCCAGATAGTAAATACCCACCCGGTCGCCGCCTCTGGTAATTTTCGAGGTATCGACACCGTACTGACGGAGCTTGTTCACCGCAGCCTGTCCGATCTCGTGCTTAGGCAGTTTGGTAACAAAAGCCGCGTCCATACCGTAGTTGGCCAGGGACACAGCGACATTCGCCTCACCGCCGCCGTAGGTGGCGCCGAAGGTTTCGGCCTGCACGAACCGTGTATACCCTTCCGGTGCAAGGCGGAGCATAATCTCTCCAAAAGTAACAATCTTTTTCATCCCAAAATTCTCCTATAAAAGATTAAGCGCAGACACACTGAATTCCGAACCCGGCATACAACATGCGTCGAAAGGAGCTGCCCGAAAAGCAGTTAACTTTTTGGACATACCCGTCTGTTATCTCTGCACAAGGTGTACCGCGAATCCCGCGATTTCATCGGTGAGATAGATGGCTTTAAGCCTGCCTTTGGCATCGGTTTTTGCAGAGTCGTTCCTGAAGGTGAAACCGAGCCGTTCGAGGTATGCCCTGGCCCGTAGTATACTGTTTGTACCGATGGCGATGTGCCCGTTGGCTCCGAGGTAGGGCGACTTCATCACCTCCACATACTCTCCCGCGAATACCGAACCGCCGCCCGCTTTCGATTCAAACCCGAACATGGTCTCGAACAGTTTTGCCGCTCTGAGGGCCGCTTCCTCGTTTGCCTCGTTGATCCCGATATGAGCAAGGGAGAATCCCAGTACATTCTGGAGGGCCTGACGGCAGAGTTTTGTGATTTCGTCGAATCTGCCTTCATTGATAAGGTCTGCGGTCACCATCCACGAACCGCCGCAGGCGAGGATCTTCTCAAAAGCGAGATATTTCACGATATTGTTCGCATTGATTCCGCCGGTGGGCATGAATTTAAGGGAAGAGTAGGGTGCGGAGACCGCTTTGATATAATCGAGCCCTCCCGCCTGTTCAGCGGGAAAGAATTTTACCACATCGAGGCCGAATCCCAGAGCCGCTTCAATATCGCTCGGATTGGCGCAGCCGGGGGTAACGGGGATATTCTTTTTTATACAATACTCCACCACCTTTGGATTAAGCCCCGGACTGACGATGAATTTCGCACCCGCATCAACAGCGCGGTCAACCTGTTCGGTGGTCAGCACGGTTCCCGCGCCCGCAAGAATATCCGGGGTTTCCTTTGACATCCGCCGGATCGCTTCCTCGCCCTGGGCCGTGCGAAAGGTCACCTCCGCGCAGGGAATGCCCCCAGCGATGAGCGCCTTTGCCAGGGGAACCGCTTTTTCCACATCATCGATCTTGATAACAGGAACAATACCGATTTTTTCAATCTCTTCAAGAACTGTATGCATGATAATTCCTTGTAATATATGGTATCAACTACTGCCAGTGGCGGTATCAAATCCGTTTTCCAAAACGTATCAAACAACTATAACCGCAATTTCAAAACCTGAGAAAGTTTTGAAATTATCTCTATTATTTATACCGTATTTTCCTCAAAAAAAGCAGACCGGAATTTGCATTTTTCATACCTTTATATTTTTTGCTGCCGGTAATGGTATTATGAAATGTGCTCCGGGGTCGGCGGAATGGTTTTCACACAGAGATATTCCGGCGATTTATTCTATTTTATATTATAATACGGATGCTGACAATGCAGTGTATTCCGGGGAAATCGGAGGTCTCAGAAGTCCATTTATTCTGAAAGAAATAAGTCGGAATAGTCCAATAAACTGCCAGCATTTTACACCATACTTACGTTATCCTGATGATGAGGTTAACGTATGGAAAAACGAACTACAGTTTCCGGAAAAGGACAATTGGGCAGGGATATACGTCGTCATGCATCTGTGTATGCCCTTTTGCTTATTCCTTTCGTGTATTATGTGATCTTCAGATATCTGCCTATATGGAATGGACAGATCGCTTTCAAGGATTTTATGCCTCTCGATGGTGTGCTTGGAAGTCGTTGGATCGGATTGGAAAATTTTAAAACATTTATCGATTCGTTTTATTTCTGGGAGTTGCTGCGTAATACATTGTTCTACAGTTTTGGAAAACTGCTGATCAGTGTTCCTCTGGCGATTATCCTGGCCGTGACCCTGTATGAATGTATGATCCCAAGACTGGGGCGTATTGTTCAGACCCTTGCATATCTGCCGCACTTTCTCTCATGGGTTATCA
>JAISVD010000151.1 GCA_031271875.1 Spirochaetaceae bacterium
TTACCGGCGATGAGACTTGAACTCATACATCCTCTCCGGACAATAGATTTTGAGGATGCGCCGTATACCTTATTCAGTCATCTTCAAAGTTATAATGGCATACATATACTCAAAAATCAAGCGTTTTGGTGTTTTTGTATTATACAGTTATATTCAGAATGATTGACTTGTGCCATTCTATAAAAGAATAAGGTAACTACCTGTCAACGGCGTCCCCTGCTGAAGCGAACAAGGCATTGCAGGTATATTGCTTTGAGGCGGGAAGGATACGGTAGGTAACAGAGATGCCATGGGCGGCTCTGTTTTTTATCAGGGGGACAGCGTTAAGAATTTCAACGCCGGGGATGTGTGAATCATCTATAATAGAGTCACAGATGAGATATGCGGCGGGGATACTGTTTTGCCAATAGGGAAGAACAGTCGGCTCAATCCGCTCACGGAGCTTCCGGTCACAATCGAGAAGGGTATACGTCTCCCTGAGTGTGGTGAATGCGGACTCATTCCCTTTTGCTGAGGAGACAAAGGCCCCCGCAGCGGCAGCACAGAGAAGCAGGATAAGGGTCACGGAGAAGAGGGTTTCGATAAAGGTAAATCCGGCAGTGTTATCGTCGTTCATCTTTCAGCAAGTTCCCGGAGTGTCTGAAGATTGCCGTTGAGGATGAGCTGCTCAGCCTGTGAGTGCAGGATCCCGCTGTGACGTATCAGAGCGGCGATGATAATGAGAGCGGCGGATACAAGCAGCATAAGCGCGACAGACATGATGAGGGTTTTGAGGAGGATGTAACCGCTAGTTTTCCCATGAGGAGATATCTGCGTCCACATCTTCACCTCCTTCTTTTTTGTCCCTGCCGAAAGATTTTATACCGTAGGGATTTCCGTCGATTCCCGGAATGGTATAGATATAGGGATTTCCCCAGGGATCACGGGGCACAGCTTTGTACAGGTAGGGGCCGTTCCAGGAGGGACTTACCGGTTCAATGAGCGGTTTTGTCCTGAGGGCATCCAGGCCCTGCTCCGCGGTAGGATAGAATCCTGAGTCGATGTAATAGGCTTCCAGAGCGACAGCGAAGGAATCGATCTGGGCGTGAGCAGCGGCGCGGCGGGCGCGTTCAAGGCTGTTGACAGCCATGAAACCCACAGAGGCGGTGAGGACCAGAACTATGGCGATGACAATGAGTGTTTCCATGAAGGTCCAGCCATCGTCTCCGGAGATATCTGCGGGGGAAATCTTCGCCGGGGAAGATTTTTTTTCAGGATAGTACGTATACGTATTCAAATTACAAGCCTCCAAGAATTGAAAAAACAGGCAGAACGAGATGCCAGATAAGAAAGATGACAATGACACCGGCGATGAGGATAAAAACCGGTTGAGCCGCAGCAAGGGTATTTGAAATGATCCGGGAAGATTCATGTTCAAAATAGGTATGGATCTGGGAAAAAACCTGTTCCACAGAACCAGTGCGCTCTCCGATCCCGATCCATGAGGTGACATAATCGGGAAAAATCTTCTGCATTTTAAATGCCCTTGAGATGGATATGCCGTCTGCGATGGAAGCGGCGCTGTTTTGCAGGGCGTTTTTAAAAGCGGAGTTGGAGAGAACCTGTATGGATTGTTCCAAAGCGGGCATGAAAGGGGTTCCCGCAGAACAGAGGATTTCCATAGAGAACGCGAAATCACTGGTACAGAAAGTTTTAAGGGCCTGACCAAGGATAGGGAGCCTGAGGAGCAGACGATCAATAGAGAGGGTAAAAAAAGGGGAGACCGAATGGAGAAAGAGGAGCGATAAAAGCGACAGGGGAAAAAAGAGCATACCGGAAAAGAGAAACAAGAGGGAGCGTGAAAAGGCGCCCGAGTGGGAATCGCCCGGAGAAAGATTTGAATCTGTGTTGAATATTTCGATGACAGTCTGAATGCGGGGAAAAATAAATAACAGAATAAAAATCCCGATGGCAACTGCGATAAAGCAGATTGTTACCGGATAAGCGAGGGCCCGAACAATATTCTGTTTTACTTCCCGTTTCCGTTTGAGATATACCGTCAGCTTATCAAACACCCTGCCGATGGCGCCGGAGGTCTCGCCGATTTTAACGAGATTGATATAGAGGGGGGAGAATGAAGGGGCGAATGAGGCGAGAGCCGCGTGAAATCTTCCGCCTGAGAGGATGATCTGGCTGAGTTCGTCACAGAGGCAGGTGAGGTGTTTTTTGGCGCTTATTTCAGCGCACACGGCAAGGGAGTCCTGAACCGAAAGGCCCGCGTTGAGCAGCGCTGAAAGGGATTCGGTAAATTCAAGTACCAGAGCTGGTGTGAGGCGGATACTCTTGATTCCTGTATTTGATAGTACTACACGGCGGTGTTGCATATGAGGGCCTCCCGAAAAAGCTCATTAATGGTGGTTATCCCTTGAGTAACTTTTTGTATGGCGCAGGTGCGGATAGTTTGCATTCCTGTCGAGGCGGCGTATTCCATTATTTCCGCGGGACTTTTATTGGAGGAGATGATTTTTTCCAGCTCCGTATCAACTGTCAGTATTTCCGCGACCACGGTTCTGCCCGAGAAACCGGTATGGTTACAGAGGTCACAGCCGGTTTCCTCGAATACCGTATCCGGAATGGAGCCGACATTTTTCTGAAGCTCCGGGAACTGAAGTTCCTGAAAGAAGGGGGGAGTGGGAACTTCTTTTTTGCAGTGGTTGCAGACTTTTCTGACCAGCCTCTGGGCGATCACATAACGGAGTACCGAGGCGATAAGAAAGGGTTCGATCCCCATATTGGTGAGCCTTGAGATTGCGGAAATGCTGTCATTTGTGTGCAGGGTGGAAAGGAGAATGTGACCTGTGAGTGCAGCCCTCACAGCGAGTTCCGCGGTTTCCGTGTCCCTGATTTCGCCGACCATGATTACATTGGGATCCTGCCTGAGCACCCGGCGGAGCATATTTTCAAATGTCAGGTTGATATCATAGTTAACCTGAATCTGATTTATATCCGGGAGGAGCCGTTCTATGGGGTCTTCAATGGTGATGATGTTTTTTGTTCTGCAATCCATTTCGCTTATAAGGGAGTGGAGAGTGGTTGTTTTACCGCTTCCGGTAGGACCTGTAGCGAGAACGAGTCCGTTGGGGATTGTGACGGCACGCCTGAGGGTATCCAGCTCACGGGAATAAAAACCGAGTTTTTCAAGGGACATAACCGAACCGTGGACATTGAAAAACCGGAGGACGATGGATTCACCGTGGATGACGGGAACGATGGAGACCCTGAGATCATGGGGTTCGGAGTGTATGGTGACATGCATACGCCCGTCCTGGGGCTGTCGCTGCTCCATGATATTGAGGTTTGCCATGATTTTTATCCTGCTCGCGATGGAGGGGAAAAGTGCGGCAGGAAGAGTCTTAACGGTTTGGAGAACACCGTCAAGGCGGAACCGGATACGCAGTGATTGTTCCAGGGGCTGAATATGGATATCCGAAGCGTTTCTGCGGATGGCCTCTAGACAGATAGCGTTGATGATATTGATGACCGGGGATGAGGGAGATATGTCGTTGAGGGAGAAATCCCTGTCGGTCTCCCTGGAAGGGGTAAAGCCTTTTTTTGTGAGCGCATCGGAATCGGTTTCGACAACATTGCCGATGAATTCCGTAAAAATGGTATCCGGTACGGCGATGAAGTTAACGTTTTTTGGTGCATGGAAACTTTCAAGGAAGGGAGCTGTTTCGGTCATCATGGTTTGCGCAATGGCAACGGTAATGAGGGTTTCAGTTTCGG
This sequence comes from Spirochaetaceae bacterium, assembly GCA_031271875.1. Lineage (GTDB taxonomy): Bacteria > Spirochaetota > Spirochaetia > Treponematales > Treponemataceae > JAISVD01. Next base: position 3,766 of record JAISVD010000151.1, read on the forward strand.
AAATTTTTACAGCCTTTGAGGAACGGATATAGGCCGGTTCATACTGGTTTGGGCACTCCTTATATCCGGTAAAATCTTCAAGGTTGAACATATTTTTTTCCTGCATTAATATGCCTTCTCCCCGAGTATATATGTGCGGTAGTATGTGTGCATTCTTTTTGCCATGTCTATGGAGGAGGAGCCCTGTTTGTGGAGAAAGGGAATAAGATAAATAATGAGTTCCGTGTCGGTAACGGTTATCTGCTGGGAGCGGAAGAGAAGGCCGAGAAGGGGGATGGATCCGAGAAAGGGCACCCTTTTTTCGGCGAGATCCGTCTCCGACTGGAGAAGTCCGCCGATAACAATGGGCTGGCCAGATTTTGCGCGGACATGGGTATTTACGGATTTCTCTGAAGTGGGGGGAGGATTGGCGGTGGAGGTGTCCGTTGAGCTGATGGCGCCCTGTTTGGAAACGTTGGCGTTTACATCGACGGTTACCATGCCGTCCCCTGAGACCCATCCCTTGATTTTGAGGATAAGTCCGCTGGTGATCTCCCTGGTGGTTCCCGAATAGAGGCCTGAGTCCGCTTCGATGGCTACGTCCCTGTAGCGGTAGGTATTGGTATTCTGGAAGGTTATCTCCTCATCGGAGATGGCGTTCAGCGTGGTGTCCGCGAGGATTTTGGCCCTGTCCATACCGAGCTCTGCGCTCAGGTTTGCGGCAAACTGTATACCGAAGGCTGAGACGATATCAAAATTGACGTTTACCAGATTTGAAAGTCTTGCGGAGAAATCAGCGCTTGGGAGGGCATCGGTTTTCCCTATGGAGAAATCTGAGCCGAGTTTCAGATTGTCCGAACGCTGGCGCTGAATCACCAGCAACTGATACCGTATCTGCGGTTTTGGCTGGTCGATGAGGGCGATCTCCTTGATAAGGTTGTTGTAGGAGTCCTCCGATCCTGTATAGAAAACGAGAGAGGTGTCCCCTGTGGGCGCGATATTTTCCTTTACCGCGGACGGGGGAAGGTATCTAATCAGTTCATCACTTTTAATGTACCGCAGCCGCACGGGATATGAGCGGTTTTTTGTATCGATGATTTCAAGGTAGTCGAGTATATACTGCTCATTTACGGCGTCAACCTGGGTAACAAAGGATGACGTATTGGGAAGAATAACCGGGGGAATGAAGAGGAATGATTTAGGTATAAGGGTGACGGCGTCCTTGACGGGTATATTATGAAGGGTAAACAGTTTATAGTATCGGCCTTCAAGGGGCATGTCGATTGAATTGATGAACTCGATGAGGGGTGTGATCTCCTCATCGCTTCCTGTGACAAAGATGGAGTTGGTGTTCCTGTCGATTTTTATGAACCCCGAGGAATTCAGTTCCGTGGGGATGATATTCTGCAGCTCCTCAGCGGAGATATGGTTAAGCCTTATTGTGACGGTTTCTTTGAGTTTTTTGACGATGTCCCGTTTCTGTATTTCAAAGATATAGTATATACCTTTTTCAATTGTATAATCATAGTTGACCGAGTCCAAGATGATACGGAGCAGGTCATTAAAGGATTTATTTTCATAAAAGATATTTTCGAGGGCCACGGCAGTACGATTGAGGATGAGATATTCCTTCTGCGCTTTTTTAAAAAGGGAATCGATGAGAGCGGAAAAAAGTATCTTCTGGCTTGAGATGGTAAACAGGTCGTCAGCGGTATCTATGCGGACGTTACCGGTGGTTCTCATTTCAGTGAGCAGGGCCTGATCGCGCTTGAGATAGAAACCGCCGTTTTGGGTTATGACGGTATACTCAGGGGTTTTGATGAACATGAGACGGAGGAGCTCTTCGATAGCGGCGTTCTGAACTCTGATGGTTATCCTGTCCTGGGGGAGAGGGTCATAGAGAATGGTCGTCTGAGCCTCCTGGGAGAGCTTTTTTATGATCAGTTCGGGAAGTACCTCATCCGCGTTGAGAGTGATCCGCTGGTCATCGGAGACACGGATATCGATTTTGCTTATATAGTAGTCGGTGTTTTTCTTTGTGACAAACAGATTACAGTATTCGGCGAAGCGCATGAGGGCGTTTTCAAATCCCGTGTCGGCGAATCTGAAGGTTGCGTTTCCTGAAACTGAAGGGTCCATAATGATCGATTGATTTGAGAACTCAGCGAGGGCCATGAGGATATCGGTTATTCGCTGGTTTCTGAAATCGAGATATATGTTCTGCTCATCTGTGTTTTCCGGAGAGTTCTGCGGAAAAAGGGGTGATGAAAGACACAGACTGATCAAGATTATGGATGAAATGCTATATAGATATTTTTTCATATACCTCTCGTAGACCAAAAACTCTGACGTTCATATATTATGGATATTATTAAAGTAAATGTTGATATTGTCAAGGATCAGAAAAATGTATATTGACAAAAAGAATATAATTATATACTATAAGGAAGACATAGCGTAGTCCACCAAAGGCGATGAAAAAGAATGCTGAGCGGAACAGTGGCAGTATTTCTGTAAGTATACTCCCCATTCTTGTTATTATTATCCTCTTTTCGTCAGGTATGATGCTGTATCTCAGTTCAATACAGAAGTACAGAGCTGTATTGGAGCGGAAGAGCGAGACGCGTGAAGCGGCTCTGGAGATATTTACCGGTATCCAGAGGGATATGGTAAATATCAGGGAAGATGAAGCGGACAGCCCCTTCAGCAGCGGAGTAGTTAATTTAAAAGAGCGATATAGTTTATATAATCTTGA
>JAISVD010000002.1 GCA_031271875.1 Spirochaetaceae bacterium
CGGAAACCGTATGGGGAAAACCATAATAATTGTTTATTTTTTCCGCCCGTTCCAGCGCACCCGCGCCCGCCCCGAGTATCAGGACATCCAGTCCGGCCCGCTTGATATATATGGCCGCACTGATACCCGCAGGACCTTTTCCTATTACAATCGCATCGTATACCATACCCTATAATGTATGGTTCCGGCGCGGTTTTGGCAAGCAGTATATACTCAGGGTCAGCAATTCTCAGTTTAGCCCTGTTTTACTGTTTTGTGCTGAAAATTGCCTCCTGTAAACGATTACTCTTACAGGAGGTACAAAATATGACACTGAAAAAACTTCTTTCACCCAAAAATGATATCATCTTCAAACTCATATTCGGTGACAGCAGAAATACCGATATCCTCACGGATTTTCTCCGCTCCGTTCTTACCCTTCCGGAACAGGAATACAAAAAAATATCCCTTGCCGACCCTCATCTGTTTCGCCGACATAAGCAGGACAAACTGGGTATACTCGACATCCGTATCGACACCTCATCAGGCCACGCTATAGATGTAGAGATACAGCTCAAGCCCTTTCCCGGCATGGAAAACAGAATTGTCTGGTATAATGCGAAGCTTCATGCAGGACAACTGCTCAGGGGTGACAACTATCATACCCTGAAAAAAGCTGTCTCCATTGTTATTACCGATTATGTAATATGCTCCGGAGACAATACATATCACGATGTATATTATATCATGAGTCCGCTGACAATGCGGAGATTCTGTGATACTATAGAGATACACACATTGGAGCTGCCGAAGGTGCAGGAGGAGCAGAGCTTCCCCGGAGAAGATCGGGAAGAGAAACTGAAACAATGGCTGAGATTTTTCAAGGCTGAAACTACTGAGGAGTATGAGATGCTGTCGAGAGAGAATCCGATAATAAAGAGAGCCGTAGAGATAGTGATAACAGCGAGCGGAAGCAGGCGGTTGAGGTATCTCTATGAGCAAAAGGAGAAGGCCAGGATGGACTATCATGCCGGGCTTCGCGGCGCTTATGATGAAGGCCGTGTAGAAGGGATAAAACAGGGAGCAGAGGGAAAAGCCTTTGAAACCGCCCAGAAAATGAAGACAGCGGGCATAGTCATCGCTGATATAGCGGCATTTACCGGGCTGAATCCTGAGGAGATTGAAAAACTACACTGAGAATTGCTGACTCAGGACAAATATCCTATACCAAAAATGAGAAAAACAGTAGAGAAAACTCCGCCGAATCTTCAGCGTCTACTTTGCGCTCCGCAGCCTCCGTATATATGCGGAAACAGCATCGACGGCCCGCTGGTTCAGTTCAGGGTTCTGGAGCCGTACCTCCTCAAAAAAGGAGCTTTTTATTTTCAGCAGCCTCACGCCTGACTGTGCCCTGGCGGTTTCGGACCGGGGTATCCCCAGTATATACGCAAGTTCCCCGAAAAAATCCCCCTTGTTATAGTAATCGAGCCTGTTGCTGCTGCTCATCTCTATCGTACCGGCGAGAATATAATAGATATCATCGCTTTCATCATTTTCACCGTATATTTTTTCCCCCGCCTTGAAACTGACCGGCTCCGCCCTGCTGAATTTGCGGGGATTGATAAAGAGGCTCCGCTTGATAAAAGCTCCGATATTCGTATCATCTCTGTCGGGAAGCAGGTAGAGCTGGGTCAGAAGCAGACTGTCAAAGAACTGGATAACATATATCATCTGAGCAAAAAACAGGAACAGGATGAAAAAGATGTATACCTCCAGCAGAATAACAATCAGATTGCTCAAGACCCCATAGATGAGGTTGTAGGTATTCATGTTGATGAAAAGCCTGAAAAGCAGCTGTACAACGGAAAAACCCGCTGTACATATCACCGCCGCGAGCATACACAGTTTTCCCGGAGGCTTTGTTCCCGCTGCGAAACGGTATGTCACATATATGAACAATACCATGATGACCAGGGGAAAGTAGCTCAGCATTGCCCGGATGTCGTTGTATAGCCTTTGGGGGAACAGGCTTTCGATAAAGGCCGTATCTATCACAGAGTTCGCCGTTATCATTGCCAGGATAAAAATCACAATGAGTAGTACCAGCAGTACCTCCCCCGCGATGGCAAAGAGGTTTGATTTGAGGGCATATTTTTTCATGTTGTGATCAAATACGCTCCGTATTCCCTGCATTACGGAGAAGAAAAAGCGCCGGGCCATCCAGAAAATGGAAATAAAAATAACCGCCTGAAATATGCCCACCGTTCTGTTTGAAGGAACCGAGTTGATTATTGATTCGATCCCCGGAATGCCGCTTATCGCTTCATATTCCTGAAGAAACCTGATAACCATATCCGGAGAGGCGTGGAGGAACCGTATCAGTATGGTTATGATAAGCATCACCACGGGAATCAGGGAAAGAAGAAACCCGTAGGCCCCCGCAGCGGCATAGGAGAGCAGATCGTTTACCATAAAGAGACTTGAGGTAAGATAGATATTTTGCAGAACAGTTATAAATGGTACCTTTTTCAGCTTCATAAGAATTCAAGTATAACACTGTTTTGTTATTGCCTCCATATTAAAACAAGTGTATGCTTTAAGTGTATACTTTGCGGAGGCAATAATGGAAGTAACGACAAAAGAGTTAAGGGTAAAGCCTGGAAGAATAATCAATGAAGTAACGAACGGTCAGGAGATAACAATAACCTATAGAGGAAAAGCCCTCGCCCGGATAGTTCCGATAAAAGAGAGATGGAATATAGAAGATGAGGAAGACAGTCAGCCTCTATTTGGAATGTGGAAAGATGATGAAGAAAAAAAAGATGTGAATGAATATGTAAGGAATTTGAGGAAAGGGAGAAAATTTTGATAATAGATACAGATGTGTTGATATGGTATATGAGGGGAAATGAAAAGGCAAGAGAAACAATATATGAACGGATACCATTCGATATATCGGTAGTAACATATATGGAAATAGTACAGGGAATGAGGAACAAGGAAGAATTGAAGATATTGCTGAAATATCTGAAGAAGCGGGGAGTGCGGATAATCCAAACAGATGAACAGATATCAATAAGGGCGATGTTTCTGGTAGAGGACTATTCACTGAGCCATTCGATGGAACTGGCGGATGCGTTAATAGCGGGAACAGTACTGGAGAATCAGGAAGAGCTGTTAACGGGGAATGGAGAGCGCTATCGATATATACCGAATTTACAAATAGAAGAATTTCGTCCATAAAGCACCGCTTGCTTTTTTTGTATAAAAATGCAATATTATATGTATAATCTTGCATACTTTTGGGGTATATCGATATGAAAGAACTCAAAGGAACTATTACCGCACTGATAACGCCCTTCGGAATGGACGGGGCGGTTGATTACAGCGGTTACCGTTCACTTATACGCTTTCAGCTTGAGGCCGGTGTTTCGGGGCTTCTGGTACTCGGCAGCACAGCGGAGACGCCCACGCTCGAAGCCGGAGAGAAGGCGGAACTCATCCGCATAGCGGTAGAGGAGGCCGGGGGCAGGGTGCCTGTTATCGCGGGTACCGGCACCTATTCCACGCGGGACACAATCGCCGGAACCCGGACAGCGAAGGAGTTGGGGGCCGATGCCGCTCTGGTGGTCACTCCGTATTACAACAGGCCCTCCGATGAGGGCCTGTTCCACCACTTTGAGGCCGTTGCCGTCGAAGGCGGACTTCCGGTGATAATTTATAATATTGCCGGACGGACCGGGCGGAACATAACCACTCCGCTGCTCAAACGGATCGCGGAGATTTCCGGTATTATCGGGGTGAAGGAAGCTTCCGGTGACATCAACCAGATAGTCGATGTGCTGGGATCAATCGCTGCGGCAAAACCCGATTTTACCGTGATGTCCGGGGATGACGCGCTTACCCTGCCTGTGATGGCCCTCGGCGGAAAAGGTGTTATTTCAGTGGTGTCCAACCTTGTTCCGGAACGGGTGGTGCAGCTTACCGAAGCGATGCTTGCGGGGGATATTGAAAGGGCTAAGGGCCTTCACCAGAAACTGCTGCCGCTGTTCCGGGCGGCTTTCATAGAGAGCAACCCCGGCCCCATCAAAGCGGCCATGAACATAAAGGGTCTCCCCGCAGGGGGATTGCGGCTGCCCCTGGTGGATATTCTGCCGGAAAACAGGACAAAACTGGAACAGGTACTTATCGAGGCGGGGGTGTAGAAACCGCTGGAATAGGGCTCGATGACTTATCCGCAAACCGGAAGCCATGTGGATTTTCGGAATATTCAGAGTATTATAGAAGATGAAGAGGTCAGTAAAATGGACAGAATTGCCGTCGGAGTGCTGGGCGCTACCGGAATGGTAGGTCAGAAATATATCAGTCTGCTGGAGAACCATCCCTGGTTCAGGGTAACCTATGTGGCGGCAAGCCCCCGTTCCGCGGGCAAACCCTACAGTGAGGCCGTTGCCGGGCGCTGGCTTGTGGGCGCGGATATTCCTGCGGAGGTTGCCGGTCTTACCGTGGAGGACGCGAACGATCCCG
>JAISVD010000021.1 GCA_031271875.1 Spirochaetaceae bacterium
GTGGAGGAGGGCGCCTTCTCCTATCTTTTTTCCCAGTTTCAGCTGCCGGAAGGCGAAGATCAGATGGATAAGCTGAAGCGGGTCTGCGCCGGTTTTTCCGTTCTGCTTCCGGGAAAGGGGCTGCCTGAGCTTTTTAACCAGTTGTATATGATTCTGGAACAGTATTTCGGCGACCGGAAGCAGGTAAAGGAGATGCTTGCCCGGCAGTTCGCGCCCAAGCTCAGGGCAAAGGAGCAGGAGCTCTCCCGCATGTACGGCCAGGAGATACATCTTCAGCCCGAGCAGGACCCGGAATTCGTCCAGCTCCTGGACAGAAATACCACCGCGCTCAAGGCCCAGTATGAGGATGCCCTGATACAGGCGCGGGAGCGTATTAACGCCGCCAGGGAAGCGAAATAGGCGCTCCCTGTTCTGCGGAGCTTCCAGATGATGGAGCTCTGCGATACCGTGCCGGCATGGTTTCATAGGAGATCGTGCCGGTGACGGAAACCCTCAGTCGCATTTTCCGCACTATTATAATGACGATTTACAAAAGATGATCTGTTTCCCTGTTCTGTTCCTGTTTTGTGTACTATTATAAAAATAATCGCCATTGAAATAGTACCGGTGTATACTCCGGAGGTAAATCGGCGGAATGGGGGCTGGAATTTGGCTGAAATCCGGGCAAAGGATACGCGCACTATTCTTCTCAAGATATTGCTTTATATAATCATGACCGTTTTTGTCGTACTGGCGGTCTATCCGATCCTCTGGCTCATTCTCCAGTCGTTCAAAACCTCTCAGGATTATCTGCGTATGAACAAGCTGGCGCTTCCGACAAACTGGTACACCGGCAACTATCCCTTTGTATGGATGGCGGGGCACTTTGAAAGGTTGATCCCAAACAGTATCCTGTATACAGCGGTTTCTGTAATCTGTATAATCCTTTTCGGGTTTATGGCCGGATTTGCCTTTGCCAGGATACCCAGCAGGGCAACCCGGTTTCTGTACGGCAGTTTTATTATAGGCATACTGCTGTCGATCCAGTCCCTTATGATCCCCCTGTTTCTGCTGATCAATTTCGTTGGTCTGTATAATACCAGATTGGGGGTCGTGATTCCGTATATCGGTATCGGCCTGTCCATCGGCGTATATCTGGGAACAGCATATATGCGGGGGATCCCTCAGGAGTTGGTAGATATTGCCCGTATAGACGGGGCCGGATATCTGAAAATCTTTTTTCTTGTTATCCTGCCATTGTCTGCCCCTGCGGCGGTAACAGTGGCGTTGCTGACGGGCTTTTCTGTAATGTATGGTGGGTTATGGAATGAATACATATTTGTCGATATTATAACCCAGAGTAATCGCCTCAAATCCCTGGCGGTGGGGATAACCTGGTTCTCCCCGTACTGGATAGCGTCCTATTACGGAAGGCATTTCGCGGCGCTGGTGATAGGGCTTGTACCATCGGCGCTGTTCTACTTTGTTTTCAGGAAACAGATTACAAAAGGGGTCATCGGCGGTTCTTTTTCCGGATAGAAACCGTCCCGGTATGCAGGGACGGAGGGAGGGGTAACTTCAGTTGTGCCGCCGCCGGATTGCAGGAATCGATGAATACATCTCGATGACATATTCAGGGTTTCCTTTACTTCCCGTCCGTCAGGATGCGGCGGCTTTTCTTGTACGCCGTTTTCAGTTTGTCGAATGATTCATTGCTGATGGCGTGTTCTATTCTGCACGCATCCGCTGCGGCTGTCTCCCGATCAACACCGGCCTGTTCCAGCATCTCCCTGAAAAATGTATGTTTTTCGTAGACCTTGGCGGCGATGCTGTGTCCCTGTTTTGTAAGCCGGATATGTTTGTTTTCATCAAATTCGATAAGTCCGTCCTCCTGAAGGAGCGTCACCGCCCGGCTTATGCTGGGTTTCGAGTAACCGAAAAAATCCGCCACATCGATGGACCGGACATAGGGCGTTTTTTCACTCAATACGAGGATCGCTTCAAGATAATCTTCTTTTGAATGGTGAATTCTCATATGACCGTTACTCCTTTCTGACCCGGCAATCTGCGGATGATTTCTTCTGTAAAAATATACCCCATTTCGTGTCTTATTGAAAGGTTTTTTCCGGTTTTATTATTTTATTGCCTGTTTTTATTCAATCTCTGTACACGTATTTTCCGGTTGAAGGCAGCCTGGTGGCTGTGGTATACTGAATATATGAGTGATATTCAGTACACTACGGAAGGGTTGAGGCTGGGAAGACCATGGACAGAGCCGATCAGGATTCTGCTGCATGAACAGATGGGCCATCCGGAAGAGACTGTCCCGGACAGATTCAGGATTATCTTTATTGAATCCGGCGCGGGAATCTGCGATATCGACGGAAAAACATATCCCTGGATAGCTCCCTGTCTCATCTGTCTTAATGAAAAACAGGTTTTTAAAAGCGGTGATATGGAAGGTCCCCTGTGGGCGCTCTATTTTCATCCCGGATCGATAAATCCAAGACTCGATATGGAAAATATACGGGATC
>JAISVD010000025.1 GCA_031271875.1 Spirochaetaceae bacterium
TATATTGACTATAGAAGAGGTTGCCAAATATCTCCGCGTTTCCGAAAGGACCGTGTACGACTGGGCGCAGAAGGGGGAGGTTCCTTCCGGTAAAATCGGAACCGTATGGCGGTTCAAGAAATCGGAAATAGAAAAATGGGTTAACGACAGGCTCAGTTCCGGCAGCAAAAATACGGTACAGACCGTTCCCGTGCAGGTCAAGAACATCCTTTCCCCCGACAGGATCATCTTTCTGAACCACTCGACAAAGCGGGACGCGCTGCTCGCGCTGGCTGAAAATCTCAGTACCGCGCCGCAGGTCAAAAACAGCCAGGAACTTTCCGTGGAGATACTGAAACGGGAGGACCTGATGTCAACAGCTATCGGCAGGGGAATAGCCATTCCCCATGTGCGGCTCTCTTCGGTTACGGACCTGGTAATGTCCGTCGGTATAAGCCGGGTGGATATTATCGATTTTCAGACCATAGATGACGCGCCGGTACGCCTTCTGTTCATGATCGCTGCGGCATACAATCAGCACACCTATTATCTGCAAACCCTCTCCTATTTCAGTTCAAAACTGAAGAATCAGGAGCTCAAGGATGCCCTGCTGTCCGTGCAGACCTCGCTGGAGGCCTATACCCTGCTTATTGCGGAAAAATAACAGCAAACCATTTGCCGGGATCGGCCATGTCCTGAGCGACCTGGCCCGGCGGAACGTTTGCGGTGGTTTCCCCCACCAGGTATCCGTCCCTTCCCGTTCCGGTAACGGCGCCTGACAGGTCTGTTTCCATCCGTGCGCCGCTTCCTTCAATGGCAAAACCCGCGAGGGCGTGGCTGTATTCCGGGGATATGAAAAGTACCGTATCGAGGTTCATCTGGTTCAGGAGTATCGCCAGCAGCAGGGCTCTGCTGTCACAGTCGCCGGTGCTTTCGGTCAGTACCCGGGGGAGTGAGATAAAGTCGCTCCCTTCGGGAACCCGGGTGTAGGTAAACCCTTGAGTCCACTCCAGCAGCGCTGCGGTCAGTTCCTCATCTCCGGTCACCGGATTTTCTCCGTAACAGAGGGCGTTGAATATATCAAACCCCGCCCGTTCAAGCCGCTTGTATGCATCCCGGTAGATGGCCCGGTAGTAACGCTGCCAGGCGGTCCGCCAGTGCTTTGAGCCGAGATAGAGCTTCAGCACCTCGAATTCCCGGTCAACTACAAACTGGTTGGCTTCTCCGTCGTCCGCGTCCAGTGTAACAGTAACTGTTTTTCCCCTGATGGTCAGAGGATACGACTGTTCCCCCGCAGCGGGCCAGACAAAAGCAGTCATCGGTCCTGTTTCAAACCGGGACCCCCGGTCGGTATATACCGCATCCAGGGTGGAGATGATAAAGTGCTCATACTCCCCCGCCTGTTCCTCTGTTGTATAGGCAATAAGAATCAGTATACCCTGTTTCCCGGGGAGCTCCACCGCTTCCATCCACCCCTGATATTTCTGCCGAGTTTCCGGCTTGTTCCCGGGCACCGGAAAGGTCAACTGCCCTATAGCCGCTCCCTGTTCCCTCCAGCGGAAGCCCGCTATCCGGGCCTCGGCGCTGAGCTGCTCCCGCATATCCTCAAGGGCCTGTTCTGCGGAGCCGTACCGGGAAGGGGGATATACCGATACGATCAGCTGTACCGGAACCACGGTGCTTGAAAACAGGAAACGTTCGTTTCCTGTTTTATCTATTAACTCGAAACCCTCCGGCATATCCAGAGTATATCCCCAGGTTGGGGATGTCATTATTTCCGCCTGGAGTATACCCGCACCGACGGCGCAGGTAAGCAGAATAAGGCTGAATTTTTTCAAAAATAGACTCCTCTCAGGCTATAACTGCCGCAGCAGCAACAGCTCTGTCCCTCAAGGGGAAAAACGCTGTTTCGCTCCTGTGAAGGGATATACCCCGCCGCTGGACAGAAATTGCCGGACGATAGTATTATATTGTCGGATGAAAACCGTTTCAATAATATATGAAGATGATGAAATGCTGCTCGTAAATAAACCCTTCGGCGTGTCCGTGCAGGGAGGGGAGGGTGTGGCCCATCCCCTGACGGAAATTCTGGAGAAACAGCTCGGGTACAGGATATACCTTGTACACCGGCTCGACAGGGATACTTCGGGACTTCTGCTTACCGCAAAGACCTCTCAGGCTGCGGCAAGGCTTACAGGGCTGATCTCTTCCTCTCAAGTGTACAAGGAGTACAGCGCAATCTGTTTTGGTATCCCTGCGGAAGAGCGCGGTGTGATCCGGGAGGATGTCCGAAGCGGCGGGAAGCGTAAGTCCGCGGTTACGGAGTACAGGGTTCTGGAAACCGGCGGATATCCGCGGGAAGCGTTGTCCCGCAAAGAGTTTTCGCACCTTTCTCTCAGGCTCTGTACCGGCAGGACCCATCAGATCCGGGTCCACCTGGCGGAAATGGGATGTCCCATCGTTGCCGACGACAAGTACGGAGATTTTCCCGCCAACAGGGATATCCGCCGCCTTCTGAATGTCCGTAAGCTCCAGCTTGCGGCGGTCCGGCTGACCCTGCCGCTGTACGGAAAAACCCATACTTTTGAAGTCCCCCTGCCGGACCATATGGAGCCGCTCTGCGGTGTTGTTTTTAATACTGCCTCCGATTGAGAAGCTCTGTCCCCGGATTGCAGGATAAGGCATTACACAAAAGAAGGTTCCGGGGTGGTTCAAAAGGATGTTTCTGAGGGTAATGCTCAAACCGGATAAACAGAAGGAGAGCAGGAGTGAATGTATCTCCCGCAGCCTTGCAAATCATATTTTATGGAAGATTCAGGACAGTTTCCGTCCGAAAAACAGAAGTGAATGCCGTATAAGATGGGTTCCCCTGTTTTTCCGCTAATTGGCGGTATTTCCGGTTTTCTGTCCTTTTATCCCGGGGGTCTGCATAACCCGGACGATTCTGCGGTAAAGGGGTATGCTCAGAATAAAGGTCGCGATGTCTGCGGCGGACTGGCTGAGCTGAATGCCGGTCAGGCCGAAAAGCGGGGTAAGGATGAAAAGAGCGATCATGAGAAACACCCCCTGCCGGGCGAGGGCGAGGATTGTGGCTTCCACGGCCTTGCCGGTCGTCTGGGACATCATATTATTCAGAACTATCCAGCCGGTCAGCGGAAAGGTGAAGCACTGAAAACGGAGTGCCCGCGCCCCGACGGTGATGACCTCGAGGTCGTCCTTTCTGAACAATGCGATGATTTCGGGGGCAAAGATAAAACCGCAGACTGAAAGGACTATGAGGACTCCGGTAGAAATGTGCACACAGAAGCTGAATGCCCTTTTTACCCTGTGATACAATCCCGCCCCGTAATTGAAACCGCATACCGGCTGGAACCCCTGCCCAAAGCCGATGAGCGCGGAACCGGCGAACATGGCCACCCTGTTGACAATTGAAATGGCGGCGATTACGGTGTCTCCAAAGCCCCTGGCGGCCTGGTTAATACAGATGACCGCGATACTTGCAAACCCCTGCCTGCACAGTGACGGAAAGCCCCCCCGGATGATCTCCTTATATATCGCGACGGAGGGTGAAAAATCCTTCAACCGGATACGTACATTATCCTTGCGCATACAGCCGACAAGGAGCAGAAAGAAACTGACCATCTGACTCAGCATAGTCGCCAGCGCGGCCCCGCGCACACCCATCCCGAAGACAAAGATGAACAGCGGATCCAGGGCGATGTTCAATATGGCTCCCGACATGGTCCCGATCATGCCGTAGGAAGCGCTGCCCTGAAAACGAAGCAGGTTGTTCAGCATAAGTGAAGAGGTCATGAAGGGCGCTCCCAGGAGGATGAATCCCATATACGCTTCCGCGTGGGGAAGGATGGTTTCGG
>JAISVD010000035.1 GCA_031271875.1 Spirochaetaceae bacterium
TAAAGGAAACATATAACCACTGGTGTGAAATAAGGGAATCTGGCGCACAGGGGCCTGACGGAACGAGTAAGACTTTTTGGCGAAGGATGCGTATATGGACATATGTCATTGACGAAATAATAAATGGGAACAAACCGGATTTTCATAAAGCACTGGAAGTAAAGGAAGAACCTAATGATAGTATTGCATATATAAATATAAAAAAATTGGCTGAAAAGTCTGAATATAATGGCGAAGCATATAGCACTGATGCTGATATTTCAAATTATGCAATTTCTGACAAACATTTTTTATTAAGACAGATAAAATTGATTTCGCCCCAAATAATAATTTGTTCTGGAACATTTAAATTTTGTGATAAAATATTTAGCAATATTAAAAAAATAAGTGAACGGTTATATAAAACAAATGAGTTGTATTTAATTGATTTTTTTCATCTAAGTAATCGCAATAGTTATGAAAAAGAATTTAATGAATTAAAAAATATTATAAAAAATTATTGTAAATATAATAATATAAAATAGGGAATAAATATGAATAATGAAGATTTTTTATTGTGGAAGAAGAACATTGAACATTGAATAACATCCAATGAAAATATTTACTTCGCCTAAAGCTGAAATGCTGAGGCGTTCAAAAATTGGAGAAGTAATATGGATTCATCCATGGGAACACTCCGGCAGGTCATTGATTTCTGCCTGACCCTGCCGGAGGTGTATGAAGATTATCCCTTTGGCGAGGGAACAGCGCTCATGCGTCATACAACAACCCGGAGGGGTTTTGCCCTGATAATGCTGGTACGGGGAGAACCGTGCGTCAACCTCAAATGCGATCCGGAGAAGGCCGCGTTTCTCCGGGGACTGTACACGGGGGTGATCCCCGGATATCACATGAACAAGCGGCACTGGAATACGATACGCCTTGGCAGCGATGTGGGCGATGAAGAACTGAAAGATATGATACTGCATAGTTATGATGTAACAAAAAAGAAAAACTGAAAACAATAGAAATGACAAACCCGATAAACAGTTACCGCCGCATATAATAACGTGTTCAGGCTCTCTGTTTCCATCACCTCCGGGGCGGATACAAAAACGCCGTCCTGTACCATCGGACGGCGTTTTTACCGGAAATAACCGGATCAGGGGTTAAGAGCGCGCCAGTTATCAAACGCCTGCTGAACAGTATCTGCAATCTGTTCAGGAGTCTTTGAACCTATTCCGAGCTCCTGAAGTCCGTCATTCAAGGGTGTAAAGACATCACTGTGGAACACACCATCAATGACCGCCGTTGAAGTTTCATACTTACTTCCGAGATCGACGATAGCCTTCTGCATCGGTTCGAGGGCCAGGGAAGCAATGTCGATATCGATCCGGGAAGGTGTCGCGACACCGCCGTTTGCTACCCGAAGGGTCTCGACCTCATTGCTTACAAGCCATTTAACGAGCTTCCATGCCGCTTCCTCTCTGACAGATCCGGCAGGAATCGCGGCGCTCATACCGAACCCTGTACCGAGGATACCGGAGGTTGAGCCATTGAGCTTTGCCCCTTCAATATCGGGGAATATGGATATTTCGATGAATTCAGCCTGCTTTGCCGGATCGATGAGCGCCTGTTTGGTGGTCTTGTCGGTGATGAACGCGCCCACCCGCCAGTCGCCGTCAATAAGGTACGCGCCTTTATTGGAGGCGAAGGCTCCAAGAACATCGCCGTAGTTCGTCCCGAGGGTTGCCTTCCCAAGTACCCCGTCATCATACATTGTTTTGATAAATTTGAGAGCGTTAACAAAATCCGGATCGGTAAACTTTGCCTCACCGGAGAGTATCTTCTGCTCCCAGCCTTCACCGCCGAAGCGTCCCGCTACAAGGGAGAAGAGGCATGACTGCATGACCCAGGATTCAGCGTTGGCCATGATAACCGTATCATATCCCTTTGCCTTGAGAACAGGAACCTGCGCCTTGAGGTCGGAGTATGTTTTTGCCGGTGTAAGTCCGCAGTCTCTGAGGACCTCATTGTTTATGTAAAAGGCGTGGGTGGATGTCAGAGCAATCGGAAGGATCGCCACAAATCCGCCGCCCTGCGCGGAAGGATCAATCGCCGCCGGGGCAAAAACCTTGTCAAGACCGTCTCTCCTGATAAGAGGCGTAAGATCTTTCAGAAGTTTCTTTGTATGAAGGGTCGTGGAACGTCCTGAGGGCCATGCGTACAAAACATCGGGGAGCTGTCCAGCGGCCGCATAGGCTTCCGTTTTCTGATGGAAAGGCTCATTGTACAGGTCTTCCCGGATTATGGTGATATCCGGATTATCCGTTTCAAAGCGCCCCCAGATAAGCGAGAGGTCATCCGAGCTGTTGGCGTGGGTCAGGTCAAGATAGTTCAGGGCACGGAGCGTTACCTTTCCCTTGTCCTCAACAGGTTCGTTCTTTTTACAAGCCCCCAACCCGAGTACTGCAAGCACCATGACAACTGCCATGGCCGCATACAGAATTTTTTTCATGTTCATCCTCCTGAAGTAGCATATGTTCAAAGAAATAATAGGTCATATATTATTTCTTAAAAAACATCTTACACTGCTGTATCAACCGAAAGGAAAACGAATTTGTCCAACCGTTGTATTTACCCAGTATTCCATTAAAATGTCCCTCTGTCAATGAATTGTATATCTCTTGAGCCGAAAAAGGGGGAGCGGAATTTTTTCTGTTCCCGATGGCTAGCCCCTGAATTCCGTAACTCTTGCCCGATATATCTGGTATGGAACCATATGAACTCAAAACCCCGGACGATCCGGTCGCGGAAACTGCGCTGCGTATGTTCGGTATACCCTACCTGTATCCCTGGCAGCGGCTGGTGATCGCGAATATACTGGACGCCGCAGAGGAACAGGCGCGGGATTCTCCGGAGACCGATCTTCCCGGCAGAAGCCGTCAGATAGCGCTTCTTCCAACAGGGGCGGGAAAATCCCTCTGTTTTCTGATCCCCGCTCTCATGCTGAAGGGGCCTACGCTTATCATATACCCCCTGCTCGCTCTCATGTCCGATCAGGAGCGCCGCATACGGGAGCGGGGAATTGAACCGGTGATATTCAGGGGCGGCCAGAGTCCCCAAGAGCGGGAACGGGGATTTGAAAAACTCGCAGGGGGAGCGCGGATCATTCTCGCAAACCCCGAAGTCCTGCAATCGGCAAAGATATGCGAAAGGCTCCGTTCCGCAGGGATTGCCCATCTCGCGGTCGATGAGGCGCACTGCGTGTGCGAGTGGGGCGATACATTCCGCCCCGCATACCTCTCTCTGGGAAAAATCATCGAACGGCTGAATCCCGCTGTTGTTACCGCTTTTACCGCAACAGCATCGCCGCCGGTACTCGTTCGGGTCTCAGAGATACTTTTTGGCGGAGGCGCGCATATCGTACAGGGTGAGTGCGACAGGCCGAATATCAGGTATTCGGTTACCTTTGCCTGTGCGAAGAAACAGGCCCTCGCGGCGGAACTGCTGCGGCGCCGGCGTCCGGCGCTGGTTTTCTGCCCAACCCGGCACGAGACGGAGAAAACGGCCCGGTTTATCCGGGATGTTCTCGAAGAACAGGAGGTCAGGTTTTACCATGCGGGACTTGAACGGGACGAAAAGAACATAATCGAGCAGTGGTTCCACGGCAGTACCGGAGGAATACTTACCGCGACCTGCGCGTATGGAATGGGTGTGGATAAAAAAAACATACGCACCGTTATCCATCTTGCGCCTCCGGCGACCGCCGAAGCCTATATACAGGAAGCCGGAAGGGGCGGCCGGGACGGAGAACCGGCGGAAGCGCTGCTGCTCTGGAGCCCGGAGGACAAATCCGCAGCAAAACAGTTTCCGCCGGGATCACGGGGGCGCGTTCTTGGGGACTTTGCGGAAAGCGGTACATGCCGCAGGAGGGTACTTCTCGACGCACTGGGAGACAGCGGGGAAACCGCATGTTCGGGATGCGATATCTGCGATGGCAGCGCGGTACAAACAGCGGCGGATGCTGAGGCGGTCATGGAATTTATTAAACTGAACAGACGTACATACACGCCCAGGGAAGCGGCAGCCGTGATTGCGGAGATGATCAACAAGGCAACGGATAATGGATCGGGAATAAAACGGTGGACCACACAGGCGGTAAATGAAATAATAACCGCCTTACTGACACAAAACAGGCTCCGCATACTGTCGGGATTCATCTGGAATCGGAAACTTGATCTTCCGGGGGGCCGGAGCGAGGTTCCGCAGCAGGGGTCATTCGGGCGTATTTTCAGGCTCGCCGTCAGGGGAATCTTCGGAATCATCCGCGCTGTCCTCGGAGGGAGAGGGCTTTGCGGGTTTGGAACGGCGTTTCGGAACGGAAACAGGTTTGGGACGCTTGCGGTATCTTACAATAAAGAAGATAAAATTCAGATAGAGAATGACCGCAATGGCAGCGCCGATAACTTCTTTTGAGTTCAATACATCTTTAATAAGCCGGAATAATACGTCCATTCCCATATCATTTTATCGGTATAATTCCGGCGGGAATAAAGAGGATTTTCAGTCAGAGCCCTGATATCCCGTTACGGGACACGCCCCCGCAGCGGAAGCCCCTGACGGTAGCGGACTCTCCACTCCATCAGCGCTTTGCGGAGCGAATCAAAGGCAATGGGAGCGGCTTCGATCTCATCGGGGGTAATAAGTACAAACCCGGAAACCTCCTCTGCCGAAGGAACAAAGGACGACAGCATATCCTGCTCCGAAAACGGGAGCGGCCCACCGGATGCGGCCTGTATTGTACCGGTAAAATAGATATCACAGGTCCGGTAGGTGATTCCCTTATATTCATAGGTGTTCGGAAATGTGCAGAGGAACGAGATTTCCTGAGGTTCTATCCCAATCTCCTCCCGGCACTCCCGGAGAACCGCATCTTCCGCCCGCTCACCGGGATCGATAAACCCGCCGGGAAGCGCAAGAAGCCCTCTCGCGGGATCCTTTTTCCGTACTACCGTCAGCAGTTTGCCGTTTATCTCCAGCACAACACCCACCGCCGCCGCAACATTGTGATACAGGTCAAATCCGCATTCGGGACATATCCAGTGCCGCTCATTCCGGTATTGCAGCGATCTCTGTCCGCACTGGGGACAGAAGGTGAATTCGGTGCGCTTCATATAATACTATCCTTTTCATTTATATAATTTGTTAAAATTAATATACCTATATATTGAGAAGATATAGGTCATTATTTTCATTGGGTAACAAATTTCATATCCTTTTGCGCGCGATATAGAATAATTGGATTGGTGTATACTTTTTTATACAACAATATGGATAGTAGGCCGTATAACCATCCGGCGGGAGCGTTGACCGTCCGTATCGTAATGACTTGCAGTTGCTGAAACACAGTAAGAACCCAATGTTCCTGTCCAAGTAAAACTTTTTTTGAACATCTTTTCTGCATCGACCAATGGCGTATTTTGATGTTTTTTCCAAAATGCAACATTCATTGCGGGATACGTTTTCCAATTATACGGTTCAGGCAAAAAAGGTTTTGCTTTGCCTTTACGATTGGCATTTATCCAATTCAACAATAATTGATGCCATTCATACAAATGACACATTACATCGCTGGCCGTTTTGTCTCTATTATTGAGTTCGTTATTATTGTATGTTTTGGTTTTAATTTCATCGGGTAATTCTTCAATAAAATCCAATAATTTATTGAAATTGATTTCTGCGAGTTCAAGTAAGTCCTGTTTAGTTTGCAGGTCTTGGCGTTTTATTCCTTCATCCTTCATACAAAATCAATATTGTCATACATTCCCTCTCAAATAGCATCCCCAAAGTTGACTTATTATAACCTTTTAGAAATACTCTATCACAAATTGCCGTATTGTCAAGGCGATAGAATTATATCAATATACCTACCGGTCAGTATAAAAGATGATATAAGTATATAATAAGTGAAAGGAGAACACTGATGTTATGCTCAGGGATACATCAGCGTTCTCCTTTTCCCGTCAATCGAGATCCTACGGACTCTCGGAATCTTTCAGATTCCATCGGCGGCGCTTCCCCCGGCTGTAATACCGCGCATCCAGCGCTTCCCCCAGGGCCGCAGCGCGGTTCAGGGTCTGTACCATAAGGGGAATAAAAACGGGTATCATGGCCCGCAATTTTCCGAAAACCCCCTTTCCCCGGAAAGTGCCGCCCCGGAGTATCTGCGCCTTGAGAATATACAGCGCTTCCCCCTGAAGGAGGGGTACAAAGCGGAACACTATTCCGGTCACCAGCGCCGCATGTTGAACCGGAACGCCGATGAGGGAAAGGGGCTTCAATATATCCTCCATTCCATAGAGTACCTCGGTTTCCTCTGTTGAAAAAACAAAAACCGAAAGAACCGTTACCAGCACGATAAACCGGAGGAGCATGGTTATGGTGAACAGGATTTTCCTGTCTGTAAGCGTCACAAACCACAGCCGGACAAACACTGTGTCTCCGGGACGATCCGGAAACAGCAGCATCTGAAACAGCAGGATGACCAGAATCCAGGGGAGCATTTTCACCAGGCTGACGATAATCTTACGGAAGGAATAACGTGCGAGACCGGCATACACGCCCGCACCGGCGATGGCGCCGGGCAGCAGAAACAGGGGAAAGGCGATTCCGCAGATCATAAGAAAAAGCATGACCGCATATTTCCATACCGGCACAAGTCTGTGTACAGGGGTATTCAGGGAGCGGTAAGCCCCTCCGGAGGAGAGGCGGAACCCTTCGAGCAGGGCCGCGCCCTCCGGTACGGATGCGGGAACCATTCCGGAAGGGATACAGGTATTGGAACTGGTTTGAAAACCCGTTGAGTTTTCAGAACCCAACGGGTTCTCGGAACCAGCGCTGTCCCTTATCCATCCGCCGTCCCGGATCACCGCGTCAGGAGGGCCATCGGCTATGATCTTTCCGTTTTCAAAAACAACAACCCGTTCCGCCGCCATTGCTTCGGCGGTACGGTGGGTTGAAAAAACAACCGTTTTCCCGGAATCCCGGAGACTCCTGAAAACCTTGAGGATCAAAGCTCTTCCCACGGGATCGAGGGCCGAAGTTGGTTCGTCAAACAGAAAAATGTCCGCATCCAGGGCGATTATCCCGGCAAGGGAGGCCCGCCGCTTTTCGCCCCCGGAAAGGGTATATGTTTTCCGTTCCGCGAACCGGTCAAAGGGAAGCCCTGTGAGTTCCATCGCCTCCCTGACCCGCTCTCTGAGGGCGGGTCCCGCAACGCCCTGATTCCGCGGCCCCCAGGCTACATCATCGGAAACGAATTCCTCAAAAAGACTGTTTTCGCTCTCCTGCATGGCAAGGGCCGCCGTATAGGGATTGCCTCCGTTCCCTGAGAAGGTATATACTGTTCCCGTCCGGGGAGAAAGTATCCCTGCGGAGAGTTCAAAGAGGGTTGATTTTCCGGAACCGGAAGATCCCATTACTGCCGTAAGGCTTCCCTTCTCCACTCCCAGGGAAAGACCGGAAAAAACCTCCGTTTCAGGAGAATACCCGAAGGAAACGGCATCGAGAAAAAGCGCGCAGCTTCCCCTCTCTTTTGCTTTCGGAACCAGCGGCCCCCGGCCTTCGGCGGGGAATAGCGGTTCCGCGTGTATTGCCCAGGCGGAGAGTTCCTGCCGGAGCAGCAGTTCCGCAGGGGTACCGTCAAAAACCTTTTTCCCCTCACAGAGCACAATCGTCCGGGACGCCCGGGCGGCTTCGTCCATATCGTGGGTCACATGGATGATGGTCTGTCCCTCTCCGTTCCGCCTGTCAAGAAACGCAAGGAGCTCCTTCCGGGCAGGGGGATCTATCATGGAGGTGGCTTCATCGAGGATGAGGAGTCCCGGACGGAGCGCGAGGATACCCGCGATGGCGAGCTTCTGTTTCTGTCCAGCCGAAAGGGTAAGGGTCTTTTCCAGAGCCTTTTCCAGAAGACCCGTAAGTGACAGGTTCTCCTGCACCCGTCTGCCGATCTCCCGGTCGTCAAGCCCCAGGTTTTCAGGCCCGAAGGCGGTATCTGAGCGGACGATTCCGGCGACTATCTGATCCCGGGGGGACTGAAAAACCATTCCGTGAGGAACTTCGGTTCCTCGAGGAATTCCACCTTCTCCACCGGAACTTTCTCCGACCGACACCGTCCCCTCCGATGGTTCCAGAATACCTGAGAGTATCCGGGCGAGGGTACTTTTGCCGGACCCGTTCGCGCCGAGCACGGCGAGGTATTCCCCCTGTTCAAGCCGGAGAGAAACTGAATCAACAGCCTTTAGTCCGGTTTCAGGGTATATATAGGTTACGTTTTCCGCGGAAACCACCGTCATCAGTCCATCCTGTCCCACGGAGCGGCCTCGCCCCCTTCCAGCCAGTCCACAAACTGGCGGGCCGTCCGCGGGGAGCGTCCGTTATACCACTTCTCCCAGCGGAGCGCGTCGGCAAGGGCCTTCTCCCTGTCCGCCTTCAGCCCCCGTTTCTCTATCATTCCTGAGACAATCCTGAGGTATTCATCCTGAAGGGGGGCGGAAAATATGACGGTCATGCCGAACCTGTCCGCCAGAGAGAGCTGCTCCTGAAGAGAGTCCTGAGCGCGTATTTCGGTTTCCGCGTCCACGGAACCGAGTCCGATACGATCCTGTACCCGCTCCTTTACCAGGTGCCGGCGGTTCGAGGTGGCGTACAGAAGGACATTCTCAGGGCGTGTTTCAAGGCCGCCCTCAAGGAGGGCTTTCAGTCCAACGTAACTTTCATCGGCCCTGTCAAAGGAGAGATCGTCTATAAAGATGATAAACCGGAAATTCCGGTCCCGCAGGAAGTCGATGATTTGGGGAAATTCAGTAAGCTGCTGCTTCCGTACTTCAATTATTTTTACCCGCAGGAAAGCCGCTGCCCGGGCCGCCGCCTTTATCGTGGCGGATTTGCCCGTCCCCCGGTCACCGTAGAGCAGGAGATTGTTGGCCCGGAACCCGGCGGCAAACCGGCGGGTGTTTTCGAGGACCACCTCCCGCTGGGTTTCATACCCGATAAGCTGTTCCAGCGTGATCGGGTCGGGAGTCAGCACCGGCAGGAGCCGTCCGTTCTCCCAGACAAAGCTGTCGGCGCCGGAGAAAATCCCCGCTCCCTCCTTCCACCGGGAGAGCAGTTTTTTCTGAGACAAACGCTCTTCCGGGTCAGCAACGGTATCAGCGTGAAATAACCCTGCGGGAAGCCCCACTGCGGCATCGCCGCACATCTCCTCAAGGGTTTCAATAATCTTTCCGGGATGAAGCGCGGCAAGAATCCGCAGTGATTCAAGATCATGTTCCGCAAGCGCAGTCAGTGCGCCGGGTATCTCCGGGCGCGGTATGCTTGAGCCTGCTGGTTCACCGGCGGTTGCTTCCACAGCCCTGGTGTAGGGGTTTTCATCCCCCAGAACCATATCCTCAACAGCCCGGCCCCAGTCAAGAATAGGGGAGCGTCCGGCGAGGAGAAACAGAAATTCCCCGGCACAGGAAAGAATTTTCCCTGCTTCCGGGGAACCGGCCCCGGAAAGAAACCCCAACAGTTTTTCAAAAACCGAAAAAAGAGGATCATTACGGATATGTCTGAAAACCGTCAGCCCGCAGCAGCGGGCGTATTCGGCGGAATAGCGGTTATTCATAAGGTAACTATAGCATGTATCGGGATTCTTGTTATACCCTCCTGTTTTTTCTGTAGCGAGTTATTCCGGGGTCTCTATTCTATCGAACTCACGTTATTTTAGAAATTTTACATATTGTATGGAAAAATAATATTTGCCTGTCAATAGTTTTTTATTATTTTACAGGGCAACGTCATTTAAAAAATCTAAGATATAATGAAGTCTCAAAGATGGAGAAAGACAGGAATTCCAGAGAGAAAAGAGCATGAGTTAGCGAAATTTACCCCGATAACCAGACCTTT
>JAISVD010000071.1 GCA_031271875.1 Spirochaetaceae bacterium
TGTCCGGTGTTCGCCCCATAAGGCGCTCCTGGCCGGGTGCGGCTCCCGCGTATTTTATAACGCCCTCAGATCAAAACTGAACTGGTCAGGAGGCCCCTATGCTTGAGGATTTAACGATCAGTGATTTTGCTCTTATAGATAAGGCTTCGCTGGAATTTCTGCCGGGATTCAATATTCTTTCCGGTGAAACAGGCGCCGGAAAATCCATACTGATAGGGGCGCTCTCCTTTCTGCTGGGAGGAAAAGCGGATCCCGATGTCATACGGACCGGCGCTGCGGAGACCCGTGTTTCAGGGGTGTTCACCGTTTCTCCGGGGCAGGGGGATGCCCTGGGCTGGCTTGCGGATCACGGTATCACCCCTGAAAACGGGAGGGTGCTCCTCCGCCGGGTACTCCGCGACAACGGCAGGAGCGCGGCCTGGATTCAGGACGCCCAGGTGACCCGGGGGGAGCTTGCGGAATTTACCGCCTCCCTGGTGGATATCCACGGGCAGCATGAACACCAGTCGCTCATGAGGGTCGGCGAACACCGCCGTTTTCTCGATTCATTTGCAGGCATAACCGGAGAGGTCGCTTCATTCACCGTGCTCTACGCAAAACTTGTGGAGCGCCGCCGCCGGCTTGATGATATAAACGCTTCGGAGATGCAGCGCGCCCAGAAAACCGAACTTCTGACCTTTGCGGCGGAGGAGATAGCTTCCGCTGAGCTCAGGAGCGGGGAGGAGGAGGAGCTTTCCGCGGAGGAGACCCGGCTTGAGCAGCATGAAAAGCTCTGGGAAAATATCGATTCCCTGGGGACTCTCATCGGAGGGGAGATTCTTTCGGCACTCCGAAAGGCCCGCTCCACACTGGAATACAGCTCCGCCATAGACGGCACCCTCTCGCCGCTGCTTGCGAGATTTGAGGACGCCTATTACGAGATTGAAGATATAGCCGGGGAGGTCCGTTCGTACCGGGACGGACTGGTGTTCGATCCCGCAAGGCTTGAAGAGATACAGGAGCGGCTCGCCCTGATATTCCGGCTTAAGAAGAAATACGGAGAGAGTATCCCGGGAATATTGGAGTATTATGAAAACGCTCAGGCACAGCTTGAGCAGCTTGCGGACAGCGAGGGGAACAGGGAGCTCCTCTCCGCCGAGATAGGGGCGCTGGAAAAGGAGCTCTACCAGCTTGGCTGCGGCATCTCCGCCGGGAGACGGGAGGCCGCTTCGCGCATGGCGGAACAGGTCGAGGGTATTCTCGCCGAGCTCGGCATGGCGGGAACGCGGTTTTCGGTGGACCTTTCGGTAAAAGAGGGCGAGATTGAGGACCTCCAGCGCTGCGGTCCCTATGGTTTTGATAACATAGAATTCCTTATAAGCGCAAACCCCGGCTCTCCTCTGAGGCCGCTGGCAAAAATCGCCTCCGGCGGGGAGCTCTCCCGGGTGATGCTTGCCCTCAAGACAGTTCTTGCCGATACAGACGGCGCGGACACCCTCGTTTTTGACGAGATCGACACAGGTATAGGCGGGGAGGTATCGGTGGCTGTGGGGCGGCATCTGAAGAACCTCGCCAAACATAAGCAAATATTATGTATAACCCATCTGGCGAATATAGCGGTATATGCCGATAATCATATGAGAATAGAGAAAGTGGTGGATGCGGAGAAAACAAAAACCCGGGTCTACCCTGTTACAAGCGCTGCCAGGATACAGGAGGTGGCCCGTATGCTTTCAGGTGATACAATCGGGGATGCTTCTCTGAAACACGCACAAGCCATGCTGGAAAAATATGGAGGTACGAGTTAGGCTATGGCAAAAATTACCGCTGAAAACCGTGAGCTTTTTACAGAAAAAAGTAAGGCCTACAAGGAACTGACAGAAAAAATTCTTGAACGGGAAAAAAACACACTGACCCTTTCAGCGAATGATACCGCCGGAATGGGATACAAGAGATTGCTCCTTTCCGAAGAGATGATGTATATCGCTTCGGTATATATTATTATAAATAATCTGTCGGTTGAAATACTGGGCGTCAAAAATGAGGATGCCCTCAATGATTCCCGCAAGGCGATATACAAGGCGATTATCTATCTTGAGGAGATCGTTTCAAATATAGTAGACGCCTCGTTTTCCGAATATGAGGATCGGCTGCAGGAGATAACCAATACCCCCCTTGAAAAACGATACCACCTTGTCCGCAAACTGGGACTCACTATCCAGCTGATGGAGGACGCCTACGGGGACAATACAAAATGGAAATGGTCCTTTGTCGAGGTTGAGGGGCGGTTCGCAACGGTGGCGAAGAATCTCATGAATATGAAGAACGCCGGGAGGGATGCCATCGATCCCCAGTCTCCTGATTATGATATTACCATATATTATCTCAGGCTGATCAAAAAACTGCACAGCCAGGTCGCGGACGCTTACCGGAATAAATACGAACTGACTACAAAACGTCTTGATGATATGCGTCTGGGGATCAACTATCTGCTTGCCCTCCGCAGGCTCCAGATATTAACAAATGAACGCGAGGAAGCCGAGGAGACCAAACGCAAAGCCCTGACCTGGCGGAACAAGATGGATGAGGATGTCAAACGGGCTGAAGCAGCCCGGAAGTCAAAATAAGAGGAGGCAATTGCAAAACTCGGGTGGATTTTGCAATTGCCTCGGAGGATATTCCCCGGTGGAAAAGAAAAAAATCATTCTGGACGTTGATACCGGTCATGACGACGCAGCGGCCATTATGTTCGCCGCCGGGTCTCCTGCAATAGATATCGTGGGTATCACCGTTACTGCGGGAAATCAGACCCTTGAAAAAACCCTTTTAAATACCTTAAACCTCTGCAGTGAGCTGCATATTAAAACTCCCGTGTTCGCCGGTCTGTCAAAACCGCTGCTCCGGGAGCAGATAACCGCCGGGGATATCCACGGAGAGACCGGCTTTGACGGTCCTGTTTTTAGCCCGCTGAAGAAAAAGGCCGATCGCCGCCGGGCGGTGGAGTTTATTATCAGCGCCATCCTTGACGAACCGGGGGAGATCACGCTGGTTGCCACAGGGCCTCTCACGAATATCGCCGCCGCCGTCAGGATGGAACCGGGTATCACCGGTGCGGTAAAAAATATAGTATTCATGGGCGGTTCCCTGGGCAGGGGAAATATCACGCCCTCTGCGGAATTCAATATCTTCGCCGATCCCGAGGCCGCGGACATCGTATTCAGATCCGGGGCTCCGCTGGTTATGGTGCCCCTGGATGTGACCACAAAGGTGGCGCTCGATGATCCGATGCTGAACTTTCTCAGGCGGAACGACAACAGCGCCGTCAGTATCTTTGCCGCCAGTATGGAGCATTACACGAGGGCCTGTCTCTCCTACAGCGGCGAATGCCCTGCGATGCA
>JAISVD010000164.1 GCA_031271875.1 Spirochaetaceae bacterium
CGGTTCACCAAGGAACTGAACGCCGAAAAAGCCTTTGCCGATAAAACCGCCGCAAAGCTCGGAAACGGACAGTTCACGGAGAACGCGCCCCCTGAAATCGTAGCCTCGGAACGGGAAAAACTGGATGCGGCCCGCCGCCGTATAGAGAAACTAGCCATATACATAGAGGACCTGATCTGAAAACAATGGATAACCAGGACATGCTTGTCCTGGCGGGGACATATCTTGCCCCCTACATACAGCTCGCCACTGCTCTCCGCGGCAAGATACGCCACGCGGGGGGCAATATGTTCCGCCACCAGATCGACACCATGGGGATACTCATCGACTACGGCTATATCGACAGCGTTCTGCTGAAAGCGGCGGTAATACACGACCTTATCGAGGATATCCCCGATTTCAACCGCAACCTCATTCTGCAGCTCGATTCAGAATCGGGGCAGGTATACGATCTGGTGATGGAGGTAACCAAACGGGAGGGACAGCTTAAAAGCGAATACCTTCGGCAGATCATCGCCAGAGGTTCTGAGAGGGCCAAAACCCTCAAATGCGCCGACCGCATCAGCAATATGATAAGTCTCGGATTTGTAACAACGCCCGAATTCATCGAGCGGTACTGCGATGAGACGGAACTATATGTTTTTCCGATAGCCCTGGAGGTCAACTACGACATGTACCAGGAGCTCATCCGGCTCGTCATGACCCGCCGCCGGTATCTGGAGGACTCAGGATACCTTGACCGCAAGCGGGAAGTTTACGATAATTAAAGCACTATAATTGACATAGATATAGTGTTTCCGTACAATGGAATCGCATTAAGTAACCATCACTAGGAGGAGAACTGTCAGTATGAAAGTAGCAAATAATGGTTTTGGCCGCATAGGCCGCCTCGTTTTCCAGGCCCTTGTATGACAGGGACTGCTCGGAAAAGACAAGATCGACGTAGTCGCTGTCGTGGACCTCTCTACGGACGCGAAATACTTTGCCTATCAGCTCAAATATGACTCCACACAGGGTCAGATGAAAGCCGATATCAGCACAAAGGGCGAAGATGTTCTGGTTGTAAACGGCCACGAAATCAAATGTATCTCCGGCAAGGGACTGTCCCCCGCGGACCTCCCCTGGAAACAGATGGGCGTCGAATATGTTCTTGAATGCACCGGTATTTATACCAACGAAAAAGCATACGGTCATATTGACGCAGGCGCGAAGAAGGTCATCCTCTCCGCCCCCGGAAAATCCGCAGACCCGAACAAGCCCATAAAGACAATCGTTATGGGCGTCAACGAAACCGAATACGATGTTTCCAAGCACCACGTCATCTCCAACGCGAGCTGCACCACCAACTGTCTCGCGCCGCTTGTCCATGTCATCATCAAGGAAGGCTTCGGAATCGAAACCGGTCTCATGACGACAATCCACGCCTACACAGCGACCCAGAAAACCGTTGACGGCGTATCCCTGAAAGACTGGAGAGGCGGACGGGCTGCGGCCATCAACATCATCCCCTCCACCACCGGCGCGGCGAAAGCGGTCGGCGAAGTGCTCCCCGTAACAAAGGGAAAACTCACCGGTATGTCTTTCCGTATACCCACTCCCACCGGCTCTGTTGTGGACCTCACCTTCCGCACCGAAAAAGATACTTCAATCGAAGAGATCAACGCGGCGCTCAAGAAGGCCTCCGAGACCTATATGAAGGGATACCTCTTCTTCTGTGACGAAGAGATCGTATCTACGGATATCATCCACAACTCCCACTCCTCGATCTACGACAGCCTCGCGACCCTCCAGAACAACCTGAAGGGCGAGAAGAGGTTCTTCAAAGTCGTATCATGGTATGACAACGAATGGGGTTACTCAAACCGCGTTGTGGACTTGCTGAAATACGTTGACAAGAAGTAAGCGTATACTCTCAGGATTCTGAACCGTAAAAAGGTGCGGATTTTGCTGAAAGCAAAATCCGCGGGTAAAAAAAATCAGGCCGCTCCGGCCTGATTTTTTTTACACCCGAACCTGGCTCTGGTACGGACTGCTCCCCCAGCGGTCGATATCCTCAAGAAGATACACAAACCGGCCCCAGTTAAGCTGGTTTCCTTCCCGGAGATAGGTAACCAGGTTTTTTTGCAGAGATGTCGTTATTTTTACCGTTTTTATATTGACATCGCTGTATCCGAAGATAAATTTATAAAACACCGACATATCCGATCGCTCCGGAATAATGAACCCCTGACGGAAAATCTCTATAATACGGCTCTCCGGGTTTTGTATCAGCTTCTCAATCTGGGGCGAAAACAGCCAGGAGAGGCAGAAAAAAGCGGTGAATTTCATCTCGGGAAAATACTTTCCATAAAAATCGATAGCATGTTTGAAGGACAGCAGAAAATGGGATGGTTCATAGGGTATCCCTTGAGGGATATATAACTCATAGGCGATATTCTCTTTCCCGAGGACCCTCTGCCAGAGCTTTTTATCGAGCTGTACCGACTTGTTCATGATATAACCGCTGGGAGCAATCGGGGTCCCGATTACCGCAGTATCGGTCTCATTGAATCTTGTTAAAAAAGACCGCTCCTCAGGGGACATCGCAAACTGCCCGTCTTCACGGACATCCATGTCAGGAGCACAGAGCGCAGTGGTCTGACGGGTCCAGCTGTTCCTGAACATGGTAAAACGTATCCCTGTCAGGGAGCAGGGAATTATGTACAGATTCCCCTGACGGGTCATATAATGGGAAACCCGGCATACCACCCAGTTAAGATCATCGCCGCCCCACTCGCCCGTCTTCTCCCGGTGCTTCATGATATTGTTCCGGGCTTCGGCCAGCAAAGGCTTTACCTTTTCAACCGGATATTTCCGCTGTTCCCGCAGAAAACGTCCCCGGTCAAGGGCCGCGAAGATAACAGCCATCCTGAACAGGGAGTGCTGCTCCGATTCAAAAAACACCGGATGGGGGACGTCCTCCCACCGGTGACTTATGAAGGGAGAATCATCCAGCATGGCGTACAATATGAAACGGACAACAGTTTTCTTTTCGCTGTCGGTTTCCACGGGTTGAAAAAATCTTTCAACCTCGATTCCCGCCTCATGAGGAATATTGATGAGATTACACAGATGATCCAGGCGGGAATATTCAATTAATGGGCGTTCCATCAGGTGCGGCTTTCGCATAAACCCTTCATATATACGCTCAAAAGGTAATTCCGAACCTTCATACCCCGCCTGTTTTATTATATTTACCAATTCCATCATCTATACAAGTATAGAAGCATTTTTACTATCGCGCAACACTTTTATCCAGTAAATTTTTATCCAGAGAGAAAGTTATTGAATCAATTACAAAAGTGACCGATTTTTACAATTGCCTTGTTATTTATTGATTTTTTCCCATCCAGTTGGTATATTTTACCCGAACAGGGAAGGAAAAAAGCCCGAATTCGTCCATTCCCATTTACATCCGTTTCGTCGATACAGGATGTAAATAACCTGTCAGGAAAACTGTTCAGGATACCTAGACAGGACTTAGATTACGCTGTAATTATTTCATTTATGGAGGAT
>JAISVD010000198.1 GCA_031271875.1 Spirochaetaceae bacterium
ATCTGCCTCATCCGCTCTCTCAGGCGGGGAAAAAGCTCATAGACCTTTTCCATATCCTGCCGGATACCGGCACGGTCGTTCCGGGTAAAAGCGCCCATTTCGAGATTGTCCCGCACGGAGAGGTTGGCGAAAATGCGCCTTCCTTCGGGAACCTGGATCAGGCCGGAATGGACGATCCGGTCGGCTCCCAGGGAAGAGATATCATCCCCGTCAAACAGTACCGTACCGCTGGTTTTCTTGATGATATGGGAAATTGCGTGAAGGGTCGTTGTTTTTCCTGCGCCGTTTGAGCCGATAAGGGTGATGATTTCCCCCTCTCCCACTTCAAAGGAGATGCCCCGCAGCGCCTGAATAGCCCCGTAATGAACAACAAGATCGGAAACTTTAAGCATTTGTTACCGCCTCCT
The DNA here is from genome assembly GCA_031271875.1 of Spirochaetaceae bacterium. Lineage (GTDB taxonomy): Bacteria > Spirochaetota > Spirochaetia > Treponematales > Treponemataceae > JAISVD01. The sequence goes on from JAISVD010000198.1 coordinate 408, forward strand.
CGCCGAGATACGCCTTTATAACCGCAGGGGTTTTCCTGATCTCATCGGGCGGCCCCGAAGCGATCAGCCTTCCGTAGTCAAGAACCATGAGCCGCTCACAGATACCCATAACCAGATGCATATCATGCTCGATCAGCAGGATTGTGAGATGGAATTCCCTCCGGATAAACGCGATAAGCTTCATCAGCTCGTCGGTCTCCTGGGGGTTCATACCCGCGGCAGGTTCATCCAGCAGCAGCAATACAGGATTCGCCGCCAGCGCCCGGACGATTTCGAGCTTCCGCTGCTCCCCGTAGGGAAGGTTTTTTGCCAGCTCATGCTTTTTGTCCGCGATTTTAAACAGCGAAAGAAGCTGTTCCGTCCGTTCGGCCATGCGCTGCTCGTCATGATAAAACCGGGGCAGACGGAAGAGAACATCTATCGGGTTTACCCTCCTGCCGGAATGAAGGGCGATCCGGACATTATCCTCCACCGTCAGGTTATTGAAGAGGCGGATGTTCTGGAAGGTCCGGGCGATGCCTATCCTGTTGAGGTTTGCAGGGGCTATCTTTCCCACGGAGTGGATCTTGTCCTGCCTGTCCCAGAAGGTGATCTCCCCGGCGGTAGGCGTATATATCCCTGAGAGCATGTTGAAGACCGTTGTCTTTCCGGCGCCGTTCGGCCCGATAAGCCCGACCAGCTCGCCGTGGCGCAGTTCGCAGGAAAAATCGGTGACAGCGCGAAGCCCGCCGAATACAATCGAAATATCAACAGCCTGAAGCAGCAGTTCGTTTTTACTGTTCATCCTTTCCTCCCGCCTGAGCAGAGCTCCGAACCCGGCTCTTGCGCCAGTCTTCAAGCTTCTCCCGGATTTTTACAAAAGAGAGCTCACGGGTTCCCAACAGCCCCTGGGGGCGGAAAAGCATGACAAAGATGAGAATAAGCGGATAGATAAGCAGCCGGTAATCCTGGAGGAAGCGCAGAAATTCCTGGAGGTAGGTAAGCACGTAGGCGGCCAATACGGAACCGGTCATGGAACCCATTCCGCCGAGAACAACAAAGATAAGATAATCGATACTCTTGTTGAATGACGCGACATCGGGCTGTACAAATCCGATAACCATTGCGTACAAGGCTCCGCCTGTGCCTGCAATGAGAGAGGCGATGACAAAACCGGTCATCTTGTAGCGGAACACCCCGATACCGTTTGAATTCGCCGCGATCTCGTCCTCACGGACAGCCAGAATGGCCCGACCGTAACTGGACCTGAGGAAATTCTGGAGCAGGATCAGTATAACTACCAGGACTGTGGTTATGATACAAAACGAGAGGTCCGGATATATGGCGAGAAGCGTGGTGAACCGTTTTCCGTTCGCCCCGCCGGTGATCCCCTTGAGGTTAACCAGTACGACCCGGATGATCTCCCCGAACCCCAGAGTGACAATCGCGAGGTAATCCCCGGAGAGCTTGAGGGTGGGAAATCCGATGATAAACCCGAACAGACAGGTAAAGAGTCCCGCCAGGATCACGCTTACCGGCAGGGGAAGCCCCATATCAAGGGTAAAAAAGATACAGGAATAGGCGCCGATGGCCATGAAACCCGCCTGCCCCAGAGAGAGCTGGCCGGTGATCCCGGTAATCGTATTGACGCTTATCGCCAGAATGGCGTTAACCCCTCCCAGGGTAATGATCTGCGCCGTATAGGCATCGATGACATTCAGTTTTATCAACAGCGTCGGCAGCCCCACCGCAAGGATCGCCGCTGCTCCGGGAATAACTCTATTTCTGCTATTCTGTTTCATGGCTTACACCTTTACCCGGATTTTCTTGCCCATTATGCCCGTCGGTTTGACCAGCAGAATGACAATCAGGATCGAAAAGGATATGGCGTCCGCATACTGGGAGGAGAGGAATCCCTTTGTCATGGTCTCCGCGATACCCAGAATAAAACCGCCCAGCATCGCCCCCGGTACAGAACCTATACCGCCCAGGACAGCGGCGACAAAGGCCTTGAGACCGGGCATGGTTCCCATGGTCGGGGAGACCTGGGGATAGGCGCAGGCGAAGAGTACGCCCCCGGCAGCGGCGAGGACAGAACCGAGGGCAAAGGTAAAGGAGATGGTACGGTTCACGGAGATACCCATCAGGCTCGCCGCCTGCATATCATAGGAGACGGCCCGCATCGCCTTTCCCCGCTTGGTATAGTTGATAATATAATTAAGCGCCAGCATGAGAACCGCCGACGAGATGATGACGATAATCTGTATATTCGAAATCGAAAAAAGTCCGAAAGAGATGGAAGAGGCCGCAAGCATCGGGAACTGCCTCGGATTGGGACCGATGAACGGCAGCACCCGGGCGCCGTTTTGCAGAATCAGGGAGACCGCTATGGCGGTGATAAGGGAGTTGAGCCTCGGCGCGCCCCGGAGGGGGCGGTAGGCAAACCGCTCTATGAGAACCCCCAAGGTTCCGCAGATGAGCATCGCGAACAGGAAGGCAAACACAAGGGAAAGGGAGGAAACGCCAAACCATTTCAACACGAAATATCCCGCATACGCGCCGACCATCAGAATATCCCCGTGGGCAAAATTGATCAGCATCACAATACCATACACCATGGTATAACCGAGCGCGATCAGGGCATAGATACTCCCCAGGGACAGCCCGTTTATCAGCTGCTGTAAAAATATGTTGG